>NZ_JBEXCW010000005.1:0-226406 GCF_040605435.1 Streptomyces sp. NPDC005574 | reverse complement strand
CGCACACATCCGAAGGTGCGCGACAGCTCAGCCGCCTGCACATCCGTCGGATAGAAACGGTACTTGAACGCCCGCTTCACATGGTTTGCGGTCACGCCCGCAAACTAGTGTCCTGCGTCAGTAGTTGATCGTTAGAAGTTGTATGACTTCTGCTGCTGGTGCGTCAGTTCCTCGTCGGGGCCCGAAGCTGGAACCGTTGCTGCTGTCTGATGACGAGCGGGCGGTGTTGGAGCGGTGGACGCGTCGGGCGACATCTGCCCAGGCGCTGGCCCTGCGGGCGCGGATTGTGCTGGCGTGCGCCGGGCCGCAGGTGCCGCCGGTCGTCGCGGTCGCCCGGGAGCTTCGGGTGACCGCGGACACCGTCCGCAAGTGGCGGCGGCGCTTCCTCGCCGAGCGGCTGGATGGTCTGGCCGATGAGCCGCGGCCGGGCCGGCCGCCCACCATCAGCGTCGACCAGGTGGAAGAGGTCGTGGTCACCACCCTGGAACGACTGCCGAAGAACGCCACCCACTGGTCCCGGAAATCGATGGCCGAGCACAGTGGTCTGTCGAAGTCCACGGTCGGCCGGATCTGGCGGCAGTTCCAGCTCAAGCCGCACCTGGCGGACACCTTCAAGCTGTCGACGGACCCGTTGTTCATCGAGAAGGTCTACGACGTCGTCGGCCTCTATTTCAACCCGCCTGAGGGCGCTGTGGTGCTCTCGGTGGACGAGAAGTCGCAGATCCAGGCCCTGGACCGGTCCCAGCCCGTGCTGCCGATAATGTCGGGCATGCCCGAGCGGCGCACCCACGACTACGTCCGCAACGGCCTCACCACCCTGTTCGCCGCCTTCGACGTCGCCACCGGCGAAGTCATCACCGCCCTGCACCGCCGGCACCGGGCCGTGGAGTTCAAGAAGTTCCTGATCCGCATCGACAAGACGGTGCCCGCACACCTGCAGGTCCACCTGATCGTGGACAACTACGGCACCCACAAAACACCGGCGATCAAGGCCTGGCTGGCCAAACACCCGCGCTTCGAGCTGCACTTCACCCCGACCGGCTCCTCCTGGATCAACCAGGTCGAGCGATGGTTCGGCTACCTCGCCCACCAGATGATCCGCCGCGGCGCACACAAGAACATCCAGGCTCTCGAAGCCGACATCCGTACCTGGGTCAAGGACTGGAACGAAGACCCCAAGCCGTTCATCTGGACCAAGACAGCCGAAGAGATCCTCGACTCCCTCGCCCGCTTCTGCCGACGGATCTCTGGCGCAGGACACTAGCGCCACTACTGGACAGGACCAAACCTGCGGGTCAGAGCACCGTGATTCGCCCTGGCGGCGAATCCCGGCTCCCTGCCCTGCTCCGCAGGAGTCCGATCCCTCCCCGGCCTGAAGGCCGGGGTTTCCTCGGAGGTATCCGATGAACGGCACCAGACGGACCCACCCGTCCGGCCACTCGGATGCATCGGTGCGCTGCCCCAGAACCGGGCGAGGAGCACACTGGAGAAGTGCACCGCCGCTCGTGGTGCGCCGGTGATGGGGCTCACCGCAACCGCGGAGGCGTCCGCTGACAGTCCCTGGTCCAGCGATGCTGACCAGGAGGACCCATGCCCGCACCCTCGCCCCGCACCGGCGCAGCCTTCCGACGCCGCGCCCTCGTCCTCCTCATTCGCCTGCGAGCCGCCCCCACGCCCGCCCCCCTGCCGCGCACGGTCCAGAGGCGCATGCTGCTCGCGGTGCTGGAGGACGCGCTGACGGCGCAGCGGCCCGCCGACGCCGCGGTGGCCGCGTGCGGGGCGCCCGGCCCCGTCTGCGGGGAGGCCGCCCGGGACTGCGGCCGGGCGAGTTCCGCCTTCGTCCATCTGCGGGCCCGGTTGCGGGACCTGCCGCTCACCGACCTCGACCTTGTCCGGGCGCGGGCGTACGCGGGGCGGCTGCTCGCCTACGACCAGTGGATGGTGCGTCAGTCGGCGGACCTGGCCTTCTCCGTGCACCCGGACGCCCGTACCGAGGCGGCCCGGCGGCAGCTGAACGGTCTGGGGCGGCCGGCCGACGACCTGCGTCGGCTGTGCGAGTCCCTCAAGGCGGACACAGCCTGCGAGGCGGGTTGATCGAAACGCCCTTACGCTCCCGGGACATCGACGAGGCAAGGAGGCGTCATGGAGTTCGACGTGATCGTGGAGATCCCGCAGGGGTCCCGGAACAAGTACGAGATGGACCACGAACTGCACCGCATCCGCCTGGACCGGCTGCTGTTCACCTCGACGAGGTACCCGGCCGACTACGGCTACATCGACCACACCCTCGGCGGTGACGGGGATCCCCTCGACGCCCTGGTGATGGTCGGGGAGCCGACCTTCCCCGGCTGCACCATCGAGTGCAGGGCCGTCGGCATGTTCGTGATGAGGGACGAACAGGGCCCGGACGAGAAGATCCTGTGCGTGCCGGCCCACGATCCGCGCTGGGCGCAGGTGCGGGACATCGGCGACATCCCCTCCTTCGACCAGTTGGAGATCACCCACTTCTTCGAGGTCTACAAGGACCTGGAGCCCGGCAAGTCCGTCGAAGGCTCCCACTGGGAGGGACGGGAGCAGGCGTACGCGGAGATCGAGGCGTCCCGCAGGCGGGCCGCGGACAGGTCCACGAGGAAGCCCGCGTGACCGTGCCGGGCACGCTGCTCCCGTCGCCACACGGCGAAGGGTACGGGCGGGGCACGCCCCCGACGGGTGGCGTGCCCCGCCCGGGGCTCTCCCGCGATCAGCGCCAGGTGGCTCGCGTAACGGCCAACAGCACCAGAGCGAGGACCTGGACGGCGACCACCACCGTGATCAGCACCGGGATCGAGTAGCCGTACAAGCCGCCGGTCAGCGCCCCACCGGCGAGGCTTGCCGCGCCGACGACACCGGCGAACAGGCCGTAGGCGGTCGCCCGGCGTCCGCTGGGCACCAGGTCCGCGACCACGGCGCGCAGGGTGGACTCCTGGATGCCCAGGGCCGCGCCCCACACCAGGGATCCGACCACCGCGATCGCGACCGTGTTCGTGAACGCCAGTACCGCGACGGCCGCGGTCAGGGGCGGCAGTGCCATCAGCACGCGAGCGCCGTGGCGGTCGTACAGCCACCCGGTGGCGAGTGCGGCGAGCGCGTCGACGGCCATGGCGGCGGCGTACAGCACCGGCACCCAGGCCGCTGCCATCAGGTGCCGCTCGACCAGGTGGTAGGACAGCACGCCGAAGGTGGCGAACCCGGCGGTGGTGGCTGCGGTGAAGGCCGCGTACGTCCAGAACGCGGTGGGCAGCGGGCCGTCCGTCGCGGGTAGGGCTTCGGGGGCGGCCATCTCCCGCTCGTACGCCTCCGGGTCGGGCACCCGGGCCCGCAGCCACACCAGCAGCCCCAGCACCGCGACACCCGGGATGGCGAGCACACCGAGCGCGGGTCCGTAGTCGCCGCCGGTGATCGCCAGCACGCCCGCGACGACGAGCGGCCCGACCAGAGCCCCGACCTGGTCCATCGCCTCGTGCACGGCGAAACCGCGTCCGCGTCCCGTGGCGGCGGTGGCGTGCGACAGCATCGTGTCCTTGGCCGGTGAGCGCACCGCCTTGCCCACCCGCTCGGCGACCACCAGCGCGCACGCCGCCCACAACGCCCCGACCACCCCCAGCAGCGGTACGGAGACCACCGTCAGGGCGTATCCGGCGATCGCCAGGCCCCAGAAGCGGCGGGTGCGGTCCGCCAGCGGGCCGGAGACCAGCCGCAGGCCCAGCGCCGCCGCCTCGCCGGCTCCCGTCACCACGCCCACCAGCAGCGCCGACGCGCCCAGCGAGGCCAGCAGCGGGCCGGTGATCGAGCGCGCGCCCTCGTACACGAAGTCCGCGAGCAGGCTGACCGTGCCGAACCAGATCACGAACCGCCACGGCCGCATCCCGGCCGGCTGCCGGGCGGAAGCGCTCGTCACATCCACAGCGCCTCGGCGAGGGCCACCCCGACGAACACGGCGCCCAGTCCGGCGACCACGCTCGCGATCACGTTGGCGGCGGCGAAGAACCGCGCCCCGTCCTCGGCCAGCCGCAGCGTCTCGTAGGAGAACGTCGAGTATGTCGTCAGCGCCCCGCACAGCCCGGTGCCCAGCAGCAGTTGCACGTGCGAGGAGGCGGCACCGGCCACCACCGCCCCGCTCAGCAGGCCGAGCACGAAGCTGCCCACGACGTTCACGGTGAAGGTGCCCCACGGGAAGACGGTGTCGTGCCGCATCTGTACGGCACGGTCGGTCAGGTAGCGCAGCGGAGCTCCCATCGCGCCGCCGACGACGACCAGCAGCCAGTTCACGCCGTGTGCCTCCTGCCCGCGTTCACGCCTCGTGTCCCCTGCCCACGTACCTGATGACCTCGCAGTCGTCGAGGATCACCAGTCCCTCGCCCACGAGTTCGTCCAGCTGCGGCAGGAAGGCGCGCACCCGCTCCTCGTCGTCCACGATCACGATCGCCACCGGCAGGTCCTCGCTCAGCGACAGCAGCCGCGAGGTGTGGATCAGCGACGACGCCCCGAAGCCCTCGATGCCCCGGAAGACGGAGGCGCCCGCCAGTCCGGCCCGGTGCGCGCGGTGCACGATCTCCGAGTACAGCGGCTTGTGGTGCCAGGTGTCGTTCTCGCCGATGAAGACCGTCACCCGCAGGGCCCTGCCCGTCAGCCTCGTCATCCCTGCCTCCAAGCCAGAACGCGGCGCGTCGCGGTCACCGCGAGCCATACGGCGGCGAGCGCCGCCAGCAACGTCGCCGCGAGATAGGTCAGACCGGTGCGGGCGTGGCCCGCGTCCACGAGTTTCTGGATGTCGACGGCGTACGTCGAGAAGGTCGTGAAGCCGCCCAGCACACCGGTGCCGAAGAACGGACGCACCAGCCGGTGGGCTGCCCACACATCCGTGATCACCACCATGAACACGCCGATCACCGCGCAGCCGGCGACGTTGATCCACAGCGTGGTCCACGGGAACGCCCCCGCCGCGGCCGGCCACAGAAGTGTCGCCCCGTAGCGGGCGCAGGCCCCGGCGGCTCCGCCGAGCGCCACCACCGCCACGATCGGCCCCTGCCCCCGCCAGGACCGCGGTCGCTGGGCAGGCACACGCACGTCGACATCGGGGTCCGTGGGTTCGCCCACCGCCTGGGACTTCCGGGCTGTCATGAACGCGCGTCTCCTACTCGCCGGGGCCCACTCGCACTCGGGCACACACCACTGCAAGTAGGGACTGTTGGCGGCAACGGTGCCGCGGTTCGGGTACGGCGAGCCCCACCGCCGTCGGCAGTCACCATGAACGACCGCCGAGGACAGACTAACCCCACGGGTCCCACAGCTGACAGCTACCTGCCCGGCCCACGGTCGTGCGGCTGCTCGGCGACGACCGGCCGCGCGCCCTCGCCGGATCGGCCGGCCCGGGCACCGCTGCGCCTTCGTGCTCGTCCGCACCGCACCGGGCCCGCCCGGGGTTGCGGCGCCCGGCCGGCGAGCCGGGCGCCGCGACCGCGGACGTCAGGCCGGGGAGGTGGTCGGCCGGCCGAGGTGCCGGGCGAAGAACCGGACCGCGCTGTCGGCCTCGAACCGGGGCAGCTCCTTGTGCCTGCCCGAGTTCACGTGCAAGGACTTCTCCTTCGAGGCGAAGGCGTCGAACAGCGCGAGACCTTCCTCGCGGGAGATGTGCTCGTCGTCCCACTGCAGATCGAACTCGATCGGGACGGTGATCCGCTTCGCCTTCTCGGCCAGGGCGTCGGGCCAGTGCTGGCCGAAGACCGCGGCGGTGATCCTGGGTTCGTTCGCCACGAACGGGATGCCGATCGCGGTGCCCATGTTGATGCCCCAGAAGCCGACCGGCCCGTCGGTGCCGATCTCCGGGAGTTCCTGGAGGGCGTCCAGGGTCGCCTGGTACTCGGGTACGGCGAGCTCCGCCAGGTGCGCGTTGTAGCGCACGACGATCGGGCCTTCCGGCTCGCCCGCCGCGCGCGCCCGGAAGAGCTCGGCGATCTCCGCCTCGTCGTGCGTCGTGCGCGGCCGGTCGCCGTGACCGGGCGCGTCGATGACGGCGACGTGCGAGCCGCAGCCGGTCACGAGGAGACGGGCGCGGCCGGACATCGCCGGATGCTTCTTGTGGTGGCCGCCCCCGTGGGCCATCAGGACCAGGGGCGCGCGATCGGCCGCGCCGGAAAGCGGCGACCAGAGAACGCCGGGGACGCCGCCCACGATGAACTCGCGTTCGAGCATGCCGTTCGATGACGACTCGGCGGTGAACTGCGGAGAGCGCACAGGTGTTGCCTTTCGGGAGTGCCTTGTGGTCGAGGCGCTCCCGGCGACACCTACGTCAATCGCCGGCCGTGATGGGAAGGGGGAGCACCCACGTGGATACAGCGTTCATGGGTCTCACCTCCTCGGGCGGTGTCACGGTCGACTGAAAATACCAACCCCCGCGATCATCGCTCAACTCTTTATCCAGCCACGTCATTGCGAGTCGGGACGGGCCCTGGCCGGGTGCTCGACACCGCCCCGGGCCGGGGCGGTGTCGAGGGCCGCGGGTCAGGCGACCGTGAAGTGCTGGAACTCCGCGATCCCGCGGGTGGTGGTCCAGCCGTTCGCAGCCGTCATGAAGACGCCCACGTCCTGGGTGTCGGTGGCGCCGCCGGGCGTGGCCGTCCCGATGGTGGTCCAGGTGGTGCCGTCGGTGCTGGCCTCGCCTCTGTAGGCGGAGCCTGAACGGGTCAGTCGCAGGTACACCGGTGCGGCGTAGGTGCCGTCGATCCTGATCGAGTCGAACCTGCCGTCCTGGCCGGAGTCCCAGGACAGCACGCATCCGTTGGACGGGGTCACGGCGAGGTTGACGTATCCAGCCGCCGGTGCTGTCCTGCGAGGCGACCTTCACCGTGGCGGAGGAAGTGGTCCCGAAGGCGCCCGCCCGGTGGATGGCGCCGAACTGGTTCGTGGCGCCCCACAGGTCGGCGCCCGCTCCCTCGATGGCCAGCGCGGTTCCCGACTGGCCGAAGACGGCGTCGTTGAAGCTCGCGGTCCGGTACGGAGCCCGCACTCCGGTGCCGGCCATGAGCCGCACCGACGCCGTGGCCGATCCCCTGGGTGAGCGCGCCGAGGCGCCACTGCGGTAGGAGGCGATGGCCACGACGTCGGTCACCAGATCGGTGACCGAGCCGGTGAGCGCGATCTCGAAGGCCGCGGAGAACGTCTCGCCGGGCGCGACCGAGTCGGCGGTCACCCTCCCCACCGGCCGGGCGGTCATCCCCTCGGGCGCCTTCACGGACAGCGCCACGCCGGTGGCCGGGGCGAAGCCGTTGCGGTTGGTGAACGCCACCGTCACGGTGACGGTGCCACCCTGCGCGACCGCGCCCTCGGGGGAGGAAGCGGTCAGCGTGGCCTGGTGCGGGTCGGCCGCCAGGATGTCGTGGATGCGCCGCGCCAGCCTGTGGACGTCGCCGGTGGTCTTCGTCGGGTGGCTGTCGTGGCGGTGCGCCCAGTCGTCCTCCAGCGCGAACCAGTCGACCGTCTTCGGCGGGCGGCCCTCCTTCAGGGCCCGGGAGAGTTCGTCGAAGTACAGCTTCCAGCGGGTCAGGTAGAGGCCGCCGACCAGCCCGGACCACTCCCGGTTGGCGTAGTCGTGCAAGCCCTCCTCGCTGCTGACCCGGCCGCCCCAGGTGGTGAGGATCGAACGGGCGTCGTACTCCAGTTGGTCCTTCTCGGTCTTCGTGCCGCCCCAGGAGCGGGCGTCGGCCAGCCATCTGCCCAGCAGGTGCTGCTCGCTGGTGGCGAGCACCTTGTCCATGAGCCTCATCCAGTCCAGCCAGACGCCGGTGAGCTCGTCGAAGCGGGCGCGGTCGGCAGTGTCGTAAGCCGCCTTGATCTGCGGCAGCAGCATGCGGCTGCGGTTGGACAGCACCTGCCGGGCCACGTCCGCCAGGTCGTAGCGGTATGCCGAGTTCGCACGCAGCGCGGGCGTCACCTGGAGCAGTTCGGTCAGCGCCAGGTCGAAGGCGGTGGTGTCGTAGCGATCCGCCTCCGGTCCCCAGGCCGCGGCCTTGTTCGCGCCCAGGCTCGGGCGGGCCCCGAACAGTCCGTCGGGCGCCTCGCTCCAGGCGTCGGCGCGGGTCATACCGTACGCCGTGTCGCGGATGATCTGCCAGGCCGCGAGGGCGTGCGGGTCCGCGGCGCCGTAACGGGACACGGCGTACGAGGCGAACCAGTCGTCGAGGTCGATGGAGCCGGGCGTCCAGGCCAGGTCGGTGAGCAGGGCCAGCGCGGCGTAGTTGTTGTCGGCGGCCTCCGGCATCGCGGCGATGCCGGCCAGGGCACTGTCGTCCTTGTCCCGCCACTTCGGGTACTGCTCCACCCAGTCGGGGGCGTTGGCTCCCATCGGGGTGTGGCCCCCGAAGTTCCATATGCTGCCGAACGCGTACGGGGTGCCGCCCCAGTCGCTCTCCCGGTCGGTGACCGTGGTGTAGCGGTCCGAGAGGCCGTCGACGACGAACATGCCGCGCTTGTCGACGGCGTCGAGGATCTCCTTGCTGGGGTTGTTCTGCCAGCCGAGGATCGCCCATACGGCGCCGGGGTGGGCCTTGCGCAGCGCCGCCTCCACGGCTTTCGCGGCCTGCCCGACGGGCACGTCCCCCGGGTTGCCGCCTTCGTGCAGAAGATCCATCTTGTACATCGTGCTGTCGCCGAAGCGCTCCGACTGGGCGTGGTAGAAGGCGGCGGCGACCTGCTGGAACGCCGTCGTCCGCGGATCGAGCCAGTCGGGTCGCTTGAAGGCGCCCCAGTCGCCCTGGGACACCACCGCCGCGTCACCGCCGTTCTTCGCCACGAACGCGTCGGGTACGGTCCCGAAGTAGCCGGGCAGCACCGGGGTCATGCCCAGTTCCCGCACGCGGTCGGTGATCTTCGCCGCGAGGTCGGCGCGCCGCTCGATGAGCCGTCGGGGGATCGGCCCGCCGAATCCCGACATGTTCTGCAGCAGCCACCACGGCTGATGGGCCGGGGCCGGGATCCACGACCTCAACTCCGCGTCGGAGTAGCCGAACCGGCGGAAGGTGTCGTAGTAGACGGCGTCTGCTCCGGTGTGGACGAGGATTTCGTTGACGCCGTGCAGGGCGAGGACGTCCAGTTCCCGTTCCCACGCGTCCCAGCCGCGGTAGGGGCCGGTGTAGCCGTCGTTGGTGTCGTTGAGGGCGAACCGGTGCGGCACGTCGGCCGTCGCGGTGATCTCCGTGTCGGGGGCGGGCAGCAGTCCGGGCAGGTCCAGCTGTTCGCCGTTCCAGGAGATGTCGGCCCGTGCCACCCGCCGGAGGTAGGCGTGGAGCCCGGTGAGCAGCACCGCCGGGCTGGTGCCCTCCACGGTGATCGCCCCCCTGCGGCCGGTGACCCGGAAGCGGTCGGCGCTGCCGGCGGCCAGCGCGCGCAGCGCGACCTGCCGGTGGTGAGCGGGCAGCAGCCTTCGCAGCGCGACCGATGCGGGAGCCGTGTCGAAGGGCTTCGCGGCCGTGCCGGGGGCCGGGGCCGCGTGGGCGCCCGGGGGCGGGGACAGCAGCACCACACCGCCGAACGCGGCCGTTCCCGTCAGCAGACTTCTGCGGCTGAGGGGTCGATTGCCTGTCATGAACGTCCTCTCAACAGGTGCGGGATCTCGGATCGGGCGACCTTCATCGCGAAGAGGGGCCGGGGACCGCGTCGAAGGTGACCGAGGCCCCGGAGGGTGAGAAGGAGTCGAGGACCGCGGTGGTGGTCTGGCCGGGGTGGTCGAGGTTGACGGCGCTCGCGACCAGGCCCGCGTCGCCGTCGCCGCCGGCGGACGGCACGGTGGCGGCGGCGACCTGCTGCCAGGCGACGCCGTCGGCGCTGGCGTAGGCCGTGTAGGTGGTGCCGGCGCGGACGAGCCTCAGCCAGGCAGGATGGTAGGAGGAGCCGCCGCCGGCCCAGGTGTCCAGGCGGCCGTCGCCGTCGCTGTCGGTCATGAACTCCAGGCCGAACCGCGCGGACATGGTCAGCACGGCGTAGCCGCCCTTCTCCGGCGCGGTCAGATCGTTGGCGACGGCGATCCCGGCTTTTGCGGAGGGCCCGCTGCCGGTCTGTGAGACGACGCGGGCCGCGACGGAGCCGAAGGCGGGTGCGGCGCCGGGCAGATAGACGGCGGCCTTCTCGTCCTTCCAGCCGGACAGGTCCCGACCGCCGGCCCAGATGGCGAACTGGCCGCCGTTCTGGGCGTAGTGGGCGTCGTCGGTGGTCGCGGTCGTGCGATACGGCGTTTCCACACCGGAGGGGACCGGGGTGACCGTGGCGTCCACCTCGTCGGCGTCGAACCGCTGCCGGCCGCTTTGGCGGTAGGTGCTGCGCACTCCCAGCGGGTGGGAGCCCCAGGCGGTGTCGGGCCCGGGGGTGACGGTCCAGCCGACGGTGGCGCTCTGCCCGGGGTGCAGGGTGCGCAGGCGTGCGCCGCCCGCCGGTTCGGCGGACCAGCCGGCCGGGAGCTCCAGCCGGGTACGGACGTCGCCGGCCGCCGAGCTGCCCTCGTTCGTCAGCGTCGCCGTGATCCTCGTGCCCTGACCGCCGGTCTGCAGGCTCGGCCGGTACGAGGTGAGGCGGACGCGGGTCGAGGGGCAGTCGCGGGCCACGCGCAGTCCGGGGAGGTCGACGGCGTCGGCGAACGCCTTCATCCCGGTGTCGTTGGGATGCAGATGGTCACCGGAGTCGAACTCGGCGCCATACCGGGTGTGGTCGTCGGGGTCCCGTACCGCCCGGTCGAAGTCGGCGTACCCGTCGAGGACTCCGCCGGAGTCCCGGACGAACGCGTTGACCTTCTGCCTGTCCGCTTCCTCGGCCTCGGTCCACCAGTCGCCCCAGCCGCGGTACGGGACGACGGTCGCGCCGACCAGCCGCATGCCGCGGGCGTGCACGCGCCGCGCGATCTCCTTCATGCCGTCGATCACCTGATCGCCGGTGGCACCGCCCCAGCTGAGGTCGTTGACGCCCTCGAACAGGAGCACGGTACGGGCGTTCGGCTGGGACAGGACGTCGCGCTCCAGCCGGTCGAGCGCCGAGGGGTTGCCGTCCGTACCGGCGGTGATCCGGTTGCCGCTGATGCCCTCGTTCAGCACTCCGGCGGTGGTGAAGCAGCCGGACAGCCGGGCGGCGAGGTAGTCGGGCCAGCGCCGGTTGCTGTCGGCCGTGGAGGACGCCCCGTCCGTGATCGAGTCGCCGAGCGCCACGACGGAACCCGCCGCGCTGCCGCCCCGCACATCGACCCCGGTCAGGAACGGGAAGGAGGAGTCGCTTCTGGTGAAGGCGTCCGCTTCGGCGTCCCCGGCGTGGTCGCCGCCGCCGTCCGGGGTCCAGTAGACGGTCTGCAGGCCCATCCAGTGCTGGCTGATGTGGGTGAGCCGGCCCGGGAAGTACAGGCTGACCACCAGGTCACTCCGTGCGGGCACGGTGAGCCGGACCGGGTCGCCGGCCGCCTGCTCACCGGCCGGGATCGTCACCCGGCCCTTCCCGCCGAAGCTCAGCTCGCGTGGCTTCGTGACGGCGCCGCCGCCGTCACGGAGACCGACGGTCGCGTGCCCGATCGTCACCGGCTCGGTGGTGAAGTCGTTGGTCAGCCGGATGCGCACGCCCGACCCGCCCGCGCTCACCCGCACCGGTATGCGTACGGTCACCTCGGAGGTGCCCGGGTCGTACGCGGCGTGTTGCGCGGTCGCCCACGTCCCCGTCCACTTCTGCTTCTGCTTCTGCGGCTGGGTCTGTGTCCGCTGTGCCGCCCCGGCCGGCGGGGCCGCGGGGAGCAGCAGCCCTGCCAGCACGACGGCCATGCCAGCGGCCAGAGTTGCCAGTCTTCTTCTTCGGTGTCCCACCACTGCGAGCACTGCTGGTCCTCCTCAGGAGCAGCCCCGGCCCAGGCCGAGCGAGGTCAGGTCGACGGAGTCGGCGAAGGCGCGCATGCCGGCGTCGTTGGGATGCAGATGGTCGCCGGAGTCGTACGCGGGGCCGAGCCGCTGCGGGTCGGCCGGATCGCGTACCGCCCGGTCGAAGTCGGCGTAGTCGTCGAAGACCCCGCCGGAGTCCCGGACGAAGGCGTTGACGTGCTGCCGCCGGGCTTCGCGTTCCTCGGTCCAGCCGCCCCAGGTGAAGTCCTTGTAGGGGGTGATCGTGGCGCCGACGACCCGCATACCGCGCTGGTGGGCCCGGTCGGCGATGGTCCTCATCCCGGCGATGATCTGCTCCGCACCGGCTCCGCCGAGGTCGTTGATCCCCTCGAAGAGGAGCAGGGTCCGGGCCCCCGGCTGGGACAGCGCGTCCCGTTCGAGACGGTCCAGCGCGGAGGGGTTGGTCTCGCTCCCGGCGGTGATCCGGTTGCTGGTGATGCCCGCGTTGAGCACCCCGGCGCCGGGCCGGCAGGCGTTCAGCCGCGCGGACAGCAGGTCGGGCCAGCGCCGGTTGGTGTCGGCCGTCGAGTAGGACCCGTCGGTGATCGAGTCGCCGAGCGCCACCACCGCGGCGGCGGGCGGAGCGGTCACGTCGACGCCGGAGAGGAACGGCCAGCTCGTCGTGGTCCAGGTGAAGGCGTCGCCGCCGGTGTCGGCGGCGTGGTCGCCCGCTCCGTAGTCCGTCCAGTAGACGGTCTGCTGCGCCCACCAGTGGTCGGTGATGTGCGTGACCTGGCCGGACAGATAGAGGCTGACCACCAGGTCCGCACGGGCCGGCAGCGGGAATCGGACCGGGTCGCTGACCGCCTGGCCGCCCGCCGGGACGGTCACCTGCCGCTTCCCGCCGAACCTCAGCTCGTACGGGCGCTCGACGGTGGACCCGCCGCCGCGCAGCCCCACGGTCGCGTGACCGATCGTCACCGGGTCGCCGGCGTACGCGTTGGACAGCCGGACCCGGACCCGGGAGCCGCCGACGCTGGTGCGCACCGGCATCCGCACGGTGACCTCGGACATTCCCGAGACCTCGTAGTGCTCGCTCGGGGCGGTCGCCCAGGTTCCGGTCCAGCCGTGCCCGTCGGTCGACTGGCCGGCCCCGGCGGGCACCACGGGCCCCGCCAGGACGGCGACGAGCGCCAGCAGCAGGCTTACCGGCCAGGCGCGTGCCGCACGCGTCCCGACGGCCATCAGGAACCCCCCGTACAGCTCAGCTCGGCGTCCGCCCAGTCGGCGTGGTCGCCGGAGACATCGCCGTTCCCGTCGACCAGCAGATCCAGCCAGCGGGCGCCGGAAACGGCCACGTCGACGGCGGTGCCGCCGTCGGAGCCGGAGACGGCCGGGGTGGTGGCGAGGGTGCGGCCGTCGGCGACCACCTGGAAGGAGACGCTGCCGCCGTCTCCGACCTCGTCGTCCAGCCCGGCGACGGCGGTGAACCGGGTGCAGCCGCCGCCGAGATAGACCCGGACCTGGCTGTTCGCGTGCACGCCGAGGCCCTTGTCGTAGGTGGCTCCGCCGATGGTGAGGGTGTGTCCGTCACCCGCGGCGGCCTCGCCGTTGGACAGGTCCTTCTCGACGGGGCCCCAGCCGTTGACCGCCTTGACCAGGGTCAGATCGCTGACATACGCGTCCTTGGAGAGCCCTGGCGGCGGCACTTGCACGGCCCGCTGCCCGGTGACGCTCCTGGGCCGACCAGCCTGTCGCAGCCCGGCGGTCGCCGTCAGCACGGCGTAGTGCACCGGGTCGGCGGGCGGGGTCACGGTGTAGACCGCGGTCACCGACGCGCCGGGCCGGACCCGGTCGAAGCGGGTGGCTCCACCGGCTGCCACGGTCCAGCCGTCCGGGACGGTCAGGGACAACGTGACGTCACGGGCGGTGGGGGCGTCCTTCGGGACGGTGAGGGAGACGGGGACCCTGGTGGCCGTGCCGGTGCTCAGGAACGGCTCGGCGTCCACGGCGATCCGGGCGCCGGCGACCGCAATGGCGTAGGTCTTCGCGTCGTACGAAGGTGCGGCCACCGTGCGCACCGTGATCCCGCCGGCCGTCGCGCCGAGGTCGACGAGTTTCGCCGAACCGGGCCCGGCGGCCCTGCCGGTGGACCACACCGCGAGCGCGATGGTGTTGTCGCCCTGCTCGCGCAGGATGCCCTTCGGGATGACGAAGCGTGTCTGGGGTCCGGTGGCGGGCAGGAAGCGTCCTATCAGCCAGCCGTTGACGAAGATCTGGGCGCGGTACGCCTTGCTGTCGCCCTCGGCCTGCGCCAGGTCCAGCGCGATCGCGTTGTCCTGCCCCTTCGGCAGATCGAGTGTCGCGCGGGTCCGGTACCACCGCACACCCGGTGCGGTCGCTGCGGACCGGGCGTGCAGGGTGGTGCGCTTCCAGTCGCCGTCCGGGTACCCGGGCAGGGACCAGCCGGCCCGTTCTCCGTACAACCCGCCGTTGTTGTACGGGCCGCGTGCGGTGTCGACGGGGTTCTCGCCGCCCCGGCTGCCCTGGATCCTCCAGGTGAGGGTGGAGGCCCCGCCGATCACCTCGGCGCCGAGCAGGCCGCGCGGCTCCTTGGAGTAGTCGTGGCCCCATTCCTCGTTGTGGCCCGCGTTCTCGGCGAGGACGGCGAGGACGTTGTCCCCGCTGCCCTTGAGGGTGCCCGCCGGAATGCCGAAGGTGTGCGCGCCGTCGCCGGAGCTGCCGAGGTAGCGGCCGTTGAGCCAGACCGCGTACTGGCCGGTGGGCCCCGTGTCGGCGTTCAGCGCGAGCGCGGTCGCGGCGCCGGTGGTCCTGAACCGGCCCCGGTACCAGACGTCGCCGTGGTGGTAGCCGTACTCGTCCATCGCGAGCACCGGCAGCGAGCCGTCGAGCGCGGGGTTGTTCGCGGTGAGGCGGGTGGCCGTGGTCCAGGCGGAGTCGTCGAAGTCCGGGGCGGATTCCGGGGCTTCCTCCTGGTACTTCCACGCTGACAGCCGGGGAAGCCGGACCGGGCTCGGTGCTCCGGTGACGGTGGTCCTGCGGCCGTTCCAGGTGACCTTCCTCGCGTCCGCGATGACCTCGATCTTCCCGGCCCTGTCGGAGTCGCCCGTCAACTTGAGTGTGCCACCGCTGACTTCGGCCGTACGCACCAGGGACGGGCCGCGTACCAGCACCGGCCCGGCGGAGGTGTCCTGCCGCCACCAGCGGGCGGTCTCGGCGACGTCGGCGATCAGCAGGTCCAGGCCGTCGACCCGCACCCTGGCCAGGCCCTTGTGGGTGTAGTCCAGCCGCAGGTCGCCGCGTTCGGCGTCCCAGGTGGTGGTGACGTCGCCGTCCAGCACCTTCACCCGGGGCCGCTTCGCGTACCGCAGCACGGTCTCGCCGGCCTCCCCCGCGCGTCCGTACAGCAGGGCCACCTCACGGCCGGCGATGGCGGCGTGCGTCATGATCTCCGAGGTGGAGTACACCAGCCGCTGGTCGCCCAGGTCGTAGCCGGCGACGAGGAGTTTCGCGTCCCTGCCGTCGACTGTGATGGCGCCCTTCTGCGGGACGCGCGGATAGTGGCCGTCGGCTCCCGAGAGGAACAGCGTCGTCTCGTCCCTGTCCGTCACCCTGGTGTCGGCGTGCCGGACGGTGAGGAACTGAGTGCCGTCGTCGGGGTTCACGCGCCGGTCGACGCGCAGCGCGTCGACCGACGGGGTGGGCGCCTCGGCCTTGTCGGTGCGTGCCAGCGAGCCCACCGAGTTCACGAAGTACCCGAGGCGCTTGAACTCCTGGTACTTGTCGGTGAGTTGCCGGGACTCGTTGATCGGTGCGCCGTAGTCGTACGACGTGTAGACGGCGTTCGGGTCGGCGAGCCAGCCCCAGTTGGTGCCGCCGTACGTCATGTAGAAGGACTGACCGGTGACTCCGGCGGCGATGTTCATCTTGCCGAAGACCCGGGTGAAGTCGGTGCCGGTGAGTTTCGCGCAGTCCTGGTAACCGGTGCCGCCCCACGGGTCGAAGGCGCCGCCCTGCGCCTCCGGGATGATCAGGGGCGATCCGGGCTTCCACTCCTTCACGTAGGAGTAGTCGGGGAGGTTGTTCCACGCGTCGGGGTTCTTGCAGTCGAAGCCCTGCGGGTAGGCGTCGAAACCGTAGATGTCGGGGGCGCCCCTGCCGCTCACCCAGTTCTGGTTGGCGCCGCCGTCGTTCACGAAGGTCGGCACGTCGATGCCGTCCTGCTCGGCCCAGTCGATGAGCGTCTGCATGTAGTCGGCGTCGTGACGCCCGCCCTGGTACTCGTTCTCGACCTGGTACAGGATCACCGAGCCGGTGCCGCGGGTGAGTTGGTGGCGCGCGATGATCGGGTTGATCCGGCTCATCCACTCCCGCGCCGCCTTGAGGTACGCCGGCTCGGAGGTGCGGTTCACGCCCGCCTGGGCCGAGCGCCAGGCGGGCATGCCGCCGCCGGACACCTCGGCGTTGATGTAGGGGCCGGGCCGCGCGATCACATACAGACCCGCTCGCTCGGCCTCGTCGAGGAGCCGCTCCACGTCACGGATGCCGGTGAAGTCGTAGGAACCCGGCTTGGCGGAGTGGTAGCCCCAGTCGAAGTACAGGGAGACCGCGTTGAAGCCGCCCGCCTTGATCTTCTGCAGTACGTCACGCCAGGCGTCCGGGCTGGGCAGCCGGAAGTAGTGCAACTCGGCGCCCCAGAGGTAGAGGGGCTTGCCGTCGACCCGCACGGAGTACCGGTCGTAGGTCACCGTGTGCCGTTTGCCCGTCGGGGTCACCGCCCGGGCCTCGCCCTGGGCCGGTGACACCGCTGCCGTGGCGGCGGGAGCGGTCAGGGACATGGCGAGTAGGACCGTGGCGAGCAGCAGGGATCTTCCGCGCCCCCTCATGACGTCAGCCCCTTCACCACGACCGCCCGCGCGGCCTCGATGTCGGTCACGTCCTTTGTCCGGCCGTCCACGTTCCGGGTGGCCCGGGTGAGGGCCTCGGTGAGGGCGGCGCTGTCGCCGCCGTCCTTCGTACGGAGCTCTGTGATGAGCTCGTAGTCCTCGATCCCCTCCTTCAGCTGCTCCCAGCGGATGCTGGACATCGGCCCGTTCTTCCCCGGGTAGACGAGGTACTCGTCGCCCTGCGTGAAGATGTGCACCGGCTGCTTGAAGGGGTCGCTGGTCCAGCTGTTGTACGACCAGCGCAGGAACCCGTCGAGGTCGCGTTGCGCGGAGATCCACGGCAGCATCCGCGACTCGACGGCCGGGGAGTACGACAGGGTGTTGGGGTGGGCCGGCTCGCCGTACACGTAGAACGTGGTCGTCCTGCCCGCCGCGCGACGCTCGGCCGCCTTCTCCTTCGTCATCGCGTCGATGCCGCCCCAGTCCACGGACAGGTTCGACGCGACGCCCTCCGTGGTGATCGAGCCCGCGACGGAGATACGGTCGTCGAAGACCGGCGCCACCTCGTGCACGAAGTCCTTGACGATTGTCATGGTGCTGATCGGCCGCTCGTCGAAGGACAGCCAGGTGTTCTCCAGCCAGCCCTTCTTCTTCAGATGGGCCTCGAAGGCGGGCAGATACGCGCCCCAGGCCCGGCGCCATCGGTCCCCGCCCAGATCGACGTTCTCGTGGACGGTCTTCCCGGTGCGGGTGTCGGTGTAGGTGAGGTGTTCCTGGTCCTGGAACGCCAGCATCGAGAAGGCACCGATGTCGGGGCCGAGCCCGGCCTCCCTGGCGGTCTCGACGTACTTGTCCCAGCGGGCGAAGTCGAAGGCGAACCTCGATCCGTTCCACGTCCAGCCGACCATGCTGGAGTACGGCGTCGCGGTCTGCGACTGCCGGGTGCCGAGCGACCACTGGTGGTGCCAGGGGTTGTCGACGATCGTCGTGTTGATGACCTTCTGCCCGCGCGACGCCAGGTCCTGGTCGTATGCCGAGATGAGCTTCCAGTGCTCCTTCGACCACAGGTTGACCTTGTTGGCCTGTGCGATGGTCTCCGGTTGCGCCCAGACGTCGAGGAAGAACTTGTAGGCGGCGGGGGCCGGCACGGTGGGGTCCCCGACGTCGATGGTGAGCGGGTAGGTGGCCTGGGTGTCGTCGCCGACGTCGATGCGGACCGTGCCCCTGTAGGTGCCGGGCCTGGCGCTCTTCGGGATGTGGAAGGTGAACCAGAGCGGCTGGGCGGCGTACGCGGGGACGTCGAGCGAGTCGCGCTCCTCCAGTGGGTCTCCGACGACGTCCGGGTTGCGGTCGCCGGAGACCTCCTGGGCGGAACTGACCTGGTCGATGGTGGCCGACCAGTCGACCTCGCTCTTGGAGCGTTGCACGGGCACGTACTTCACGAACCGCACCTGGGTGCTGTCGCCGTCGAGCTGCGCACCGCCCGGCCCGGTCAGGTCGCCGACCTTCGCGTGCACGTCGTCGAGGCTGTGGCCGGAGGCGATGGCGATCTGCGCGGAGACCTGCTCACCGCGTACGGCGTCGAGGGCGAGGGTTTTGGTGTCCTTGCCCTGGATGGCGGTCATCGGGTAGCGCGGGACGCGGACCTCGGCGGAACTGGCGAAGGAGGCGGAGGGGATCCAGGTGATGGTGTCCCTGGTGCCCATGGCGTCGGCGACCTTCACCGTCAGCCAGGTGGTGGTGGGTCTGTGCTGGTCGTCGTCGGTGACCGCGATGACGGTGGTGGTGGTCGCGACGAGTGCGCCGGCGAGGAAGGAGGCGATGAGGGCGGGCGTGCGTGCGGGCCTTGGCATGGTGAACCCCTTTCGCAAAAGGGTCGTCGGGTGCTGCCGAAGCTGAGCGGGGGGCGCTGCCGGGCCGCGCCGGCCGGGAGCGCGGAAGGCGGTGACCGTCAGGGGGCGGTGACCGAGAAGTCGTCGAAGACGGCCTGGATCCGTTCGCCGGGGTAGTTGACGTTGACGCCCGAGGCGACCAGGCCCGCGTCGCCGGTGCCGGCGGCCGCGGCGACCGTGGCCGTGCCGACGGTGGACCAGGTGGTGCCGTCCTTGCTCGCGTACGCGGTGCAGGTCGTGCCGTCGCGCACCAGCTTGAGGTGGGCCGGGTGGTATGTCTGGCCGCCGCCCGCCCAGGTGTCGAGCTTTCCGTCGCCGTCGCTGTCGGTCATGAACTCCAGGCCGTACTTGTCCGTCATGACGAGGACCGCGTATCCGCCCTTGTCGGGGGCGGTCAGGTCGTTGGCGACGGCGATCCCAGCCTTGCCGACGGGGCTGGCGGACTGCTGCGAGACGAGGCGTGCCCGCACGGTGGCCCTCTCACCGACCACTCCGCTCTCGTAGACGGCGGCCTTCTCATCCTTCCAGCCGGACAGGTCCTGGCCGCCCGCCCAGATGGCGAACTGGTCACCGGCCTGGGCGAATTGGGCGTCGCCCGTGGTGTCCGCGGTGCGGTACGGCGCCGAGAGCGCGCCCGGCTGCGGCTTCACCTTCACGGGTATGCGGTCGGAGGCCGTCGCGCCGCCGTCGTAGGTCACCGTCCCGGTCAGGATGTGGCTGCCCCAGCGGGCGTCGGCGGGCGGGGTGACCGTCCACCGGGTGGTGAGCGTGGCGCCGGCGGCGAGCGATCTGGCGGCCGCGGCGGTGGTGGCCTTCGCGTGCCAGCCGTCGGGTGTCCCCAGCGCGGCCGTGACCCGCCGCAGCGGCCGCGAGCCCCAGTTGGTGGCCGTGGTGGTGATCTCGACGGCCTCGCCGCTGCCGGTCTCCGGCGCGTCGGGGGCGAGCAGCACGGAGGCGGCGGGGGCCCTGGTGCTCCGCAGGGCGCGCAGGGCCTTGTCGGCGTCCTTCGCCCTGAGGTTCACGAAGGCGGGGGTGACGCCCAGCGGAGCGCCGTAGCCCTTGAGGTCCTTCGGACCGCGGATCACGGTGCCCTGGTTGACGTCGTACCAGGTGCCCGGGGGCAGGTGCACGGTGCGGGTGGCCCTGTCGGCGACCTGCGGCGCGGCGAGGACGGCGGGGCCGAGCATCCACTCGTCGGAGACGGTGTAACCCGCCGTGTCCTTCGGGAAGTCGAAGAACAGCGGCCGGACGATGGGGTCACCGGTCCTCAGCGTCTGCTGCACCTGGTCCCAGATGTAGGGCGCGAGGCATTCGTGCTTCTTGATCGCCGCTCGGTAGAGGTCGATGGTCTGCTGGTCGTAGACGACCTTCTTCCCGGTGGTCACGTCGATGGTGTCCACAGGCGAGGTGGAGGAGTACATCAGCGGCATCAGCGACGCGACCTGTGCCGAGCGGATCAACACGTCCTTCTCGGGCGCTGGTTGGCCTCCGGAGCCGCCGATCATGTCGGTGGTGACGAAGGGGTAGCCGATCGTGGAGATCGCGAGGTTCTGGCTGACCGAGGCGCGCACCGAGTCCCAGCCGGTGCCTTTGTCGACCTGGCGGGTGACGAATCCGGCCCGGTGGGCCGTGGAGTCCCAGTGCACGCGGATGCCGACGCCCTGCAGGTCGAACTCGTCGGCGAGTTCGGTGCCGAGCCGCTGGTAGTCGGTCGGCTCGTAACCGTCGCGCGGGGCGCATCTGTCGTCGAAGAAGCGGGTGTCGAACTTCAGGCCGTCGATGCCGTAGTCGCTCATCAGCGCCTTGACGCGGCCCGTGTACCAGGCCCTGGCCTCCGGGTTGGCTAGGTCGATGATGCCCGCCGTTCCGTTCCACCACGTCACGGTGCAGGGTTTGGAGGTGTCGGCCGCGTCCTTGAGCAAGTAGCCCTTGTCGACCGCGAACTGGTAGTTGTCGGAGTCGAGGTTGATCCACAGGGTCGTCCAGAGCCCGAAGTCGAATCCGAGGTCGTGGATCTTCTTCGACATGGCCTTCGGGTCGGGGTAGGCCGTGGAGTCGAAGGTCAGGTTGCCGTAGTTCGACTCCCACTTGTCGTCGAGCTGGAGGGCGTGCCCTTCGAGCCCGTTGTCCTTCAGGTCGGTGGCGTAGTCGAGGACCTTCTCCTGGTCGACTTTGGTGTAGAACTGCGCCCAGGAGTTCCACACCGGCTTGGCGTACTGCTCGTACGTGGCGTCACTCTTCTCCGGCTTCCCGACGATGCCGACGTAGTCGCGGTAGACCTCCAGCGGCGTCGACTCGACGAACACGGTGGCTTTGTAAGGGTCGGCGGACTGGATGTCGAAGCGGCCGAGTCCGCCCTTCCCCTGATTGATCGACACGTCCATGACATGCCCGGTGTCGACGCGGAGCCCGGCCGAGCTGGAGGTGTACCAGAACGGGTCGATCATGTGGTACGAGGCCGGGGAGAAGGCCGGGTGGTCGACCTCGCCGCTGTCCAGCGGCCAGGGCTGGTCGGTGCCGGGGCCGCCCTGCGGGGTCTCGGCCTCACCGTGCCCGTACCAGTGCCCAGCGGAGGCCAGGTCGTAGGCCAGGCCCAGCCGGTCAGGCTCGACTCCCTCGACGTTCCAGTCGAGTTGGTAGCGGTCGGCGGCCGGGGTGAGACGCGCCTCGACGGTGGCCCGGTCGAGCGTGGTGTCGGCGGTCAGCGTCAGGACGCCCTCCTTCCAGCGCCAGCCGGTGACGTCGGTGGCGTGTTGCCACCCGCCGCCGGCCCGGAACCGTAAGGCGCCCGTGCCGCCACCCGCGGTCGAAAGGACGGGGGTGTCGGCACGTTCGGTGCTGAGGGCGAGATCGCCGTCGGTGGGTACGTCGACGGTGTAACCGGGGGTCTTCCCCGTGGCCGGTACGGACAGGGTGAGAAGGTCCGCGGTTTCGGTCACCTTCGCGGTTTCGGTCACCTTCGGCCGTGGGGCCGAATCGGCCTGGGCCGGCTGGGCCAGGGGCTCCGAGCCGAGTGAGGCGAGCGTCAGGGTCAGGGCGGCGGCACAGAGGGCGCCGAGTCTGCGGGGGTGTGCACGCACTGTTGTCCTCCAGCGGGCAAAGGCCGGGAGTCTCTGATGAGCGATGCAAGATCTTGTAGTTTTGCGCACATACTCTTGCAGGAACATTCATCTGTCAACGATGCCGTCCTTGATTCCCACGGGGTCCGTTGCCCGACGGCACCGCCGACAAAGGGCGGGCCCGCTGCTCACGGCATGAGCCGCGGGCAGCGGGCCTGGCTTCGAAGGGGTGTGAATTGCGCGTGAACGGCGTCAGGTGAGGATCACCGAACGCGTGAGATGGCGCGGGTTGTCCGGGTCGAGGCCGCGCGCCGTGCCGAGAGCCGCGGCGAGCCGCTGCACCACGACGAGGTCCGCCAGCGGATCGCGCCCGAAGGCCACCAGTCGGCCACCGGTCCGGGCGATCTCGTCCGGCAGCCCGTCGGGAATGCCGGAGGGGTCGCCGAACCACCAGGCCACCCGGCCCGGCCCGCTGACGCTGATCGGCCCGTGCCGGTACTCCATCACGGGGTACGCCTCCGTCCAGGCGCCCGCCGCCTCACGCATCTTCAGCGCCGCCTCCTGCGCGATCCCGTAGGCCCATCCCCGCCCGAGGAAGGTGAACTGCTCCGCGCCGAGGAGTTCGTCGGTCAGCGGCTCGGCGAGGGCCGCCGCCCCCTGCACCGCCAGCCGACTCAGGTCCTCCCCCAGCAGGGCCCGCAGAAACACCAGTTCAGTGGTGGCGAACCGGGTCTGCACGACCGACGTCTCGTCGGCGAACTCCAGGACGCAGGCCGCGTCCGCGAGCTCCATGACGGGGGTCGCCGGATCGGCGGTGACCGCGACGGTGGGCGTCACCCCGCGCAGCCGGCGAAGCACTTCCAGCACCTCCGTGGTGGTGCCCGACCGGGTCAGCGCCACCACCCGGTCGTAGCGTCGGCCGACCGGCATCTCGGACGCGGCGAAGGCATCGGTCTCGCCATGGCCGCGGGACTCGCGGAGCAGCGCGTAGGCGTGGGCCATGAACCACGAAGTGCCGCAGCCGACCACGGCCACGCGCTCACCGGCCCCGGGCAGTTCCGCGGCGCCTGCGGCGTCCGGCCGGCGTGCGAGCGCGACGGCGCGGTTCCAGCACTCCGGCTGGGTGGCGATCTCGGTCTCTGTCTGGTTCATGGGGGACTCCCGTCTCGGACACACCTGACGTGGTCGCGCGGTGCGGCGCCGCCTTCTCGCGGGTGCGGGCACCCAATGAGATCCGGCCCGGTGTGACCGAGTCGTGATCCTGCGGCCCCTTGACACTATGCGCGATCGATTGAGCATGATGTCGTTTAATGCTTGATTCTAGCAACATACGAGCAGAATCAAGCACGGAGCCGTAGCAGTCACCCACGCACATCGGCACGAAGAGAGGGTGGTACTCGCGTGAAACGTCACCTCGCAGGCACGGCCGCAGGCATGGTCCTGGCCTTGGTTCTCACCGGATGCGGCAAGGGAGGCTCCTCGGGCGGCGGCGCCTCGGACGGCCGGACGATCACCTTCGTGGCCGCGAAGTACGACGACGACACCCAGCCCTACTGGGAAAAACTCATCGGGGACTTCGAGGACCGCAACCCCGGCTACAAGGTCCACCTGGAAGTCGTCGACTGGGAGCAGATGGACTCCAAGGTCAAGACGTACATCCAGACCAAGCAGCAGCCGGACGTCCTCAACTACAACAAGTTCTCGGACTTCGCCCGCGACGGCCTCGTCTACAAGGCGGACGAGGCGGTGTCGGCGAAGGTGCTCGACGACTTCCTGCCCCTCTTCGCCGATCAGGCCACATACAAGGGAACCCAGTACGGCCTGCCGTTCATCTCCAGCGCGCGGCTGTTCTTCTACAACAAGGCGATCTTCAAAAAGGCGGGTCTCACCGCTCCGCCCACGAGCTGGGCCGAGGTCGAGGCCGCCGCCAAGAAGATCAAGGAGAGCGAGGGCAGCGGGGTCATCCCGCTGGGCCTGCCGCTCGGACCGGAGGAAGCCCAGGGCGAGTTCGGCATCTGGGCGATGAACAACGGCGGCGGCTGGGTCGACACCTCCGGCGAGTGGGCCGTCGACCAGCCGGCGAACGTGGACACCCTGACCTACCTCAGGAAGCTGACCAGGGAAGGACTGACCCAGCCCAACCCGGAGACCACCAACCGCAAGGACGTCTTCAACCAGTTCGCGCAGGGCCGGATCGGCATGCTCAACGGCGCCGTCTTCATGCGCAAGGGCTTCATCGACCCCGTCGACAAGAACCTCGACTACGGTGTCGCACCGCTGCCCAGCAAGGACGGCACCACCCACCACACCCTGGGCGTCCAGGACTACCTGGTGGCGTTCAAGAAGGACGGGGGCAAGAACCGCAAGGCCGTCAACAGGTTCCTCGACTTCGTCTACCAGAAGCAGAACGCCTCCACGTTCCTGTCCACCGAGGGATTCCTGTCGGTGACCAAGTCGGCCGGCGACGCGCTCAGTTCGGACACCGCCTACTACAAGCCGTTCGTCGACGCCCTCTCGGGCGCCAAGTTCGCCCCGGCCGGCAACCCGGGCTGGGCAGCCGTCGACGGCGCGGTGAAGCAGCAGATAGGCACCGCCGTGGCCGGCGGCGATCCCGAGAAGGTCCTGGAGAAGATACAGAAGACCGCGCGGAAGGCCGGCTGACGCATGGCCGTCCACGACATCTCCGTAGACGTGCCCCCGGACCGGCGGGAGCCCGCCGCCCAGGGTGCGCCACCGCCCGGTGGCCCCCGCCGACAACGGGGGCGCGGCCTGCGGGCCCTCGAACCGCTGCTGTGGCTCGGCCCCGCCGTCGTCCTCATCCTGACCATGGTGGTCTGGCCCGTCGTCGAGATGGTCCGCACCTCCCTCACCCGGATCAGCTCCACCGGGCTCTCCCTCGGCTCCGCGGGCCTCGGCAACTACGCCGACCTCTTCGCCGAGGAGGACCTCTCGGGCGTACTGCTGCGCACGCTGATCTGGGTCGTAGGCGTCGTCACGGTCACGCTCTTCCTCTCCCTCGGTCTCGCCCAGCTGCTCAACGCCCGCTTCCCCGGGCAACGGGTGGTCCGCTGGGCGCTCATCGTGCCCTGGGCGGCGTCCGTGCTGATGACCGCGCTCATCTGGCGCTGGATGCTCAACGACTTCTACGGCGTCGTCAACCGCGTCCTGATGGACGTGGGACTCCTCGACAAGCCGGTGAACTGGCTGGCCGACCCCGTTCTCGGGTTCGCGGCGATGATGGCGGTGGCGGTGTTCGTCTCCCTGCCGTTCACCTCCTTCGTCGTCCTCTCCGGACTCCAGACCATCCCCTCGGAGGTCTACGAGGCGGCCCGCATGGACGGCGCCGGCACGGCCAGGACCTACCTCTCCGTCACGCTGCCGCTGCTTCGGCCCTCACTGCTGGTGGCCGCGATCATCAACATCATCAACGTGTTCAACTCGTTCCCGATCATCTGGGCGATGACCCGCGGCGGCCCCGGGTTCGCCACCGACACGACGACGACCTTCATGTACAAGCTCGCCTTCGACAACCAGTCCGTCGGCGAATCGGCCGCGATGGCAGTCGTGAACTTCGCACTGATCCTCGTCGTGGTGCTGGCGTATCTGCGGGTCGTCCGCCGGCGGGAGGAGATCCGATGACAACGCCCGCCACACGGACGGGACCACGGGCCACGGGCCGTCTGCGCACCGTGCTGCTCGCCGGGACCGGCTGGCTGGTCGCCCTGGTCTTCGTCTCCCCGTACCTCCAGATGCTGCTGACGGCGCTCAAACCGACACCGGAACTGATGAAGTCCCCGCCCTCGTACCTGCCCTCCGACTGGCAGTGGTCGAACTTCACCGACGTGTGGTCGCTCGACGATCCGCCGGTCGCCGGCTCGCTCGGCTTCTCCCTGTACGTCGCCGGGACGTCCACGCTGCTCGCGCTGCTCGTCGGGCTGCCGGCGGCGTACTACACCGCGCGCCACCGTTTCCGCGGACGCGGCGCGTTCCTGCTGCTGGTTCTGGTCACCCAGATGTTCGCACCCACCGCGCTGCTGGTCGGCATCTACCGGGAGATGGTCAGCCTCGACCTGACCGACACCGGCGAGGCGCTGATCCTCGTCAACGCGGCGTTCAACCTTCCGTTCTGCGTCTGGATCCTCAACGCCTACTTCGCCGGCGTGCCCGAGGAGTTGGAGGAGGCGGCGTACCTGGACGGCGTGGGCAAGCTGGGGGCCCTGACCCGGATCACCCTGCCGCTGGCCATGCCCGGTGTGGTGACGGCGGTGGTGTACACCTTCATCGCCGCGTGGAACGAGTACGTCGTCGCGCTCACCATCACGTCCTCGAAGGACCGCACGACGCTGACCAAGGCCATCCCGGGGTTCGTCACCGCCTACCAGGAGCAGTGGCAGTACCTCTTCGCCGCTTCGCTGATCTCCATCGTCCCGGTCGTCGTGCTGTTCGTCTTCGTGGAGCGCCACCTGGTCAGCGGCCTGACGGCGGGCGGCGTCAAGGGGTGAGGAGGTGAGGAGGGCACAGGCCACTCCCCCGGTGCCGGACGCCGCCGACACCCCTGCGGAGAAGGGGTGTTCAGGCGCGGACGATCTCCACGCCGGCGGCGGCGAACGGTTCGATCAGTCCGGCGGGCGCGTCCTTGTCGGTCACCAGCACGTCGACGTCCTCCAGCGGGCAGATCCGCGCGAACGCCCGCTTGCCCAGCTTGGAGGAGTCGGCGACCACGACGACCTGCTGCGCGCGCCGGGCCAGCATGCGGTTGATGCTGGCCTCGCCCTCGTGATGGGCGGTCGCGCCATGCACGGAGTCGATCGCGTCGACTCCTATGAAGACGTGATCCAGCGTGATCTCGGCGAGCAGTTCGGTGGCCAGCGGCCCGATCAGCTCGTACGAGGCGGGGCGCGCCACCCCGCCGGTGACCACGAGCTTCACATGGCGGCGCACCACCAGCTCGTTGGCGATGTTCAGGGCGTTGGTGACGACCGTCAGCGACGGCTCGGCCCCGCCCTCGGAGCCCAGGTCGCTTCGGGTCGCCAGCGCCCGCGCGACCTCAGTGGTCGTGGTGCCACCGTTGAGGCCCACCACCGCCCCGGCCTTCACCAGGCCGGCCGCCGCATGCGCGATCCGCTCCTTCTCGGGGGCGTGACGCGCCGCCTTGTAGCGCAGGGGCAGGTCGTACGCGATCGCGTTGATCACCGCGCCACCATGGGTACGGGTGACCATCTGCTGGCGGGCGAGTTCGTCCAGGTCACGCCGGATCGTGGCGGCGGACACCGTGAGTTCGGCCGCGGCCGCCTCCACCTCGATGCGTCCGTCCCGGGTCAGCATGTCCAGCAGCGCACTCCACCTGGCCTGCGGTGCCGCCATCTCACTCACTCCTCGTCGGTGGTGTGGGCGCCCATGAAACCACGGGCCGGGCCGCGCGAGCTGGCGCATGCCGCTTATTTCAGAACTTTATCGCTGTGAAAGCAGCAATTTCCCGCAGCCGCCTCCACGTTCTCCGTCACTTTCCGTGCCGGGAGCCGTCGCCCGGAAAGGCCATCGCACCATGCCCCTGACTCCCACCGCCCAGCTGGTTCGGGCCGCGCACGCCGAGGGACGCGCGGTCGGTGCGTTCAACGTCATCACCCTGGAGCACGCCGAGGCGATCGTGGCCGCGGCCGAGGCCGTGGGCTCCCCCGTGATCTGCCAGATCAGCGAGAACGCGGTGCGCTTCCACGGCGGCGCCCTGACGCCGATCGCCCGCGCCACCGCGGCGGTGGCCGAGGCGGCCGGCGTCCCGGTCGCGCTGCACCTGGACCACGTCACCGACGAGGCCCTGCTGCGCCGCGCCGCGGAGGACGGGTTCGGGTCCGTGATGTACGACGCCTCGGCGCTTCCGCACGACCGCAACCTGGCCGCCACCCGCGCCGCCGCCGAGTGGGCGCACGCGCACGGGTTGTGGCTGGAGGCAGAACTCGGCGAGGTGGGCGGCAAGGACGGCGTGCACGCGCCCGGCGCCCGTACCGACCCCCGGCAGGCACGCGAGTTCGTCGCCGAGACGGGGGTCGACGCCCTGGCCGTCGCGGTCGGCAGTTCGCACGCCATGACCACCCGCACCGCACGGCTCGACCACGAACTGATCACCCGGCTGCGGGAGTTCGTCCCCGTTCCGCTCGTCCTGCACGGATCCACCGGCGTGCCCGAGGACGAACTGCGCCGGGCCGTCACCGCGGGCATGACCAAAATCAACATCGGTACGGCACTGAACATCGCCTTCACCGGGGCCGTCCGCGACGCCTTCGCCGACGGCCCGCACGCCGTCGACCCCCGCCCCTGGCTCGCGGCCGCCCGCACCCGCACGACGGAAACGGTGACGAGAGCACTGCGGGTCCTCGCGTGACCGGCTGTCGACTTCACCGCGGGATCGGGGATCAGACCGGCAGCGCGCTGATGTCGCGGGCCGCCTCGCGGCGAGCCCGGACTGGCCGGCTGCCTCCGGTCACCGCCACCTGCGTGCGGTGGGTCATGTGGTCGGTCGTCCGGGCCTGAAGACGAGGGCCACCAGTGCCAACCCGACCACGGCGCCGAGGAGTTGCATCCCGATGAAGCCCGGGAGTGAGCCCGGGGCGATGCCCGCGAAGGCGTCGGTGAAGGCGCGGCCGATGGTCACCGCCGGGTTGGCGAAGGACGTCGACGAGGTGAACCAGTAGGCGGCACCGATGTACGAGGCGACGGCCACCGGTGCGAAGCGCAGCTGGTCCGTGCGGGCCAGGCCGAAGATCAGCAGGATCAGGCCGGCGGTCGCGACGACTTCGCCGAGCAGCAGGTGTCCGGCCGAGCGGTCGTGCGTGGACCACTTGACGAGCTGTTCGCCGAACATCGCGTCGGCCAGGATCGCGCCAGCGATCGCGCCGACGATCTGCGCGGGCACGTACGCCGCCACCTCGCGCCAGACGACGCCGTCGCCTCCTCGTCGGGCCGTCCACCACTCGGCCAGGGTGACGACGGGATTGAAGTGGGCGCCGGAGACCGGGCCGAACAGGAGGATCAGGATGCCCAAACCGAAGACGGTGGCCAGGGAGTTGGCCAGCAACTGCAGTCCGACGTCCTTGGTCAGTTCGGTGGCCTGGATGCCGGAGCCGACCACGACCGCCACCAGCAGCGCCGTGCCGATGAGTTCGGCGGCGGCCCGGGCCACCAGGGGGGCGCGCGGCGGGGTGGCACCGGGCGCGGCCGCGATGACGGCGGGTGCGGCCGGGGCGGGCTCCGTCGTCGGGGCGGCTTCGGCGGGGGTCATGGGCAGGCCCTCTTGTTCTCGGCGGCGGTGCGAGCGGACTCGGCCAGGTCGGCGAACTGGCCGGCGAGCGTGGCGATGACGTCGGGCTTGAGCCGGTAGTAGATGTACCGGCCGCACGGCTCCGTCTCGACGACTCCGGCTTCGCGCAGCACCCTCAGATGGTTGGAGAGGTTGGTCTGCCGGGCACCGGTCTCCTCCACGAGGTGGGTGGTGCACAACGTCTCTTCGGCGAGCAGGGTCACGATACGAAGCCTGAGCGGGTCGGCCAGCACCCGGATCAGGTCAGTGTCGACTGACGTCATCATGGGCTGATACTGTCACATCAGTGGTGGCTGACACCACCGGGTGCTGACGTCATCGCGCCTGATGTCGTCACGAGGCAAGAGAGACCTTCGATGTCCGAGAAGCCCTCCGTGCTCTTCGTCTGTGTCCACAACGCCGGCCGTTCCCAGATGGCCGCCGCGTGGCTGGCCCACCTCGCCGGGAACCGTGTCGAGGTCCGTTCCGCCGGCTCGAACCCGGGCGACAGCGTCAACCCGGCCGCCGTCGAGGCCATGGCCGAGGTCGGGATCGACATCTCCGCGGAGGTCCCGAAGATGCTCACCGTCGACACGGTGCAGGACTCGGACGTCTGCGTCACCATGGGCTGCGGCGACGCCTGCCCCGTCTTCCCCGGCAAGCGGTACCTCGACTGGACCCTGGACGACCCCGCCGGAAAGACCGCCGACGACGTCCGTCCCATCCGCGACACCATCGAACGCCGCGTCCGCGAACTCCTCGACGACCTCGGCGTACCGGCACAGCACTGACCGCACCGAGGAAACGGCACCCTGCTGATCCGCCGGGCCACGACCAGGTAGGCGGCCCTTGGCGGTCCTGCCCGAAGGCTCACCGCAGGACAGCGCGCGGGCCGCGCCCGCTGCGCCGGGCTCGGGGACCGCGGCGCCGCTGACGATCCCGCCGCGATCATGACCTGCCGGCTCACAGACCGTGCTGGGCGAGGAGCCGCATCAGGTTCCGCTTGCGCTTGTGGCCGGCGCGCAGGTCGGCGAGGTACGCGGTGAACTCGTCTTCTGTGCCCAGGCGGTGGTGGCAGTCGCGCATGCTCAGCAGCAGGCCGGCGAGTTGCTCGTAGACGGCGTTGCCCGTTTGCCTCATGAGCGGCTCGGCCAGCCGCAGGTGGACCGCGAGCGCGTCGGCGGGACGAACGGCCTGTGCCTGGTCGGCGAGGGCGCGCCACTGACGGTCGTGCGCGCCGGTTTCGGCCGCGGCCTGCCAGGCAGCGTCCACGTCCCCGTCGTCGAGCAGGGCGTCGACCAGGACCGGGCCGCCGTACGAGGACTGTTGCCGCGCGGCGTCGGCGCGCAGTCGCACGAGCGCCCCTTCTCGCTCGGCCTGCCAGCAGCCGGCCGCCTGTGCCGCCGTGCGCAACTGCCGGTACGCCGCCAGGGAGCGACGGGCGGTGAACTGGACGCGGCGCAGGGCGACCGCGTCCGACAGCCGGCCGGCGCTGAGGTAGCGGTCACAGAGATAGTCGATCAGGGCGAGGTCGGGGGTGATGTCGTCGGGTGTTTCCTCGACACCGCGTTCCGCCCACCGCAGGGCTTCCGCCGCGCGGCCCGCGGTATCCAGTTCGCGGGCGACGCCCAGGTGGGTGGTGCCGTCGGGGGCGAGGTCGGCCGCCTGTACGGCGATCCAGCCGTCCACATCCCCTTCCGCCTTGGCCAGCCGCTCCATCAGGTGCTTCTCCGCCCAGCCGGTGCGGTTGCGGTCCCAGGCCGCGGCTGCCAGTTCTCTCACTCGGAGGGACCCCGGGACGCCGAGCACCTCCGCGTAGTCGAGGGGATCGATGCCGGTGAGATCGTCCAGGTCGCTGAGCAAGTGGCCGACCAGCCACCGCGCGGTCTCCCCGGGGTCGGGGTGTGCCGCACGGCACGCGTCGAGGTGGGCTTCGGCGAGCGCGGCTCCGACTCGATCCAGGTGGCCGTCGGAGTCGTCGATGACGTCCTGCGCCTCGCTCAGCAGCCGCATCGCCTCCCGGGACAGGGACATCGCGTCCGCGGGCCGCCCGGCGGCGGTCAGCGCGGTGATCGCGGACACCGCCTGCGAGGCCTGTTCGCCGTAGGCGGGGGCATCGGCGTACTCCACATAGCCGTACCGTGCGAAGGAGGCGGTGTCGAGGAGTTCCCGGATCCGGGCGCCGACCTCTGACAGGTCTCCGCGGGCGCTTGCCGCCCGCAGCTCCAGCCGACGCGCCAACTGCCGGTCCCCGCTCACCTGTTCGCGTACCAGGGCGAGCAGCTCGCCCCTGGAGAGCGCGACCAGCCACGCATCCAGCTCCCGGGCACGCGTCCTGGCCCGGCCGCGCTGCCTCGGTACCGCTTCGGGCTCGGCGAGCACGGCCAGGCCCAGGGCGACCAGGTGTTTGCAGAAGTTGCCCTCCGCCCCGAACGGGCAGTCGCAGCGGCCGGCGAGGCCGTGGCTGTCGTCGAGGGTCAACTCGGCCTCGTAGGCGTCCGTCCCGTGCACGGTGGCTGAGATCCAGCCGTCGCTGACCTCCATCGCGGTCACCGCGTCCACGTACCCTCGGCCCCGTTCGAAGGAACGCGGTCCCGCCAGGGTCCGCAGGTCGTCCTCGTCGAAATCCACGTCCTGTGCCACACAGGCATTCAAGCGGAGAAGCGAAGCGACGGCCCCGCCAATACCCGTATCACCGAGCGGGCTTGGCACCCGGACCCACATCCCGCGCCGGGCGGCCGGGGCTCGCGGCCGCCTGACCGAGCCGGCCGCCGTCGGGCTTGGACCGGGACGGCCGGCAGGCTCGGTGGGGAGTCAGTGGGGGATGCTCGTCAACGCCACCAGCGCAGAACAAGCCGCGGTGCGCGCCGGACCAGAGCGGCGGCGGCCTGCCCGACCACGGCGCCTGCGACCACGTCACTGGGGTAGTGGGCGCCGGACTGCACGCGTTCCAGGGCCACCATGGCCGCGGGCACCGCGCACACCGCACCGACGACCGGCCAGACAGGCGCCACGGCAGCCGTGAAGGCGACCGCGGCGGCGGTGTGGCCGGAGGGAAACGAGGACGACTCCGGACGGTCGTCCACCTCGTCGTGCGGAAACCACTCCTTGGGCGGCCGTTCCCGGCCCGCGATCTGCTTGCACAGCCCGTTGGACACCAACTGCGCCACCGCCAGCGCCGCCAGTCCCCCGGCCGCCGCCTTCCGGCCGCGCCGGCCCCCGGCCACGGCCATCAACACCGCAGCGCCACACCACAGCTTCGAGCTCTCCGCGGCCTCCTCCACCACCGACAGCGCCTTGCCGACACCCGGTGACACACGGAAGGCAGCCTGCCGTGTCAGCACCCCGTCGACCTCACTCACTCTCGCGAACGCACTCATGAGCCGCAGGTATCCGGACACCGTGATTTCACACGTGGAGGTCCGGCAGGCCGACACGACACGCAGGACCCCTCCAGCCGACGGAGCTCTGATCGATCCGGGTTTCCGGTGTCGGGGGCCCGTCACAGGGCTTCCGATTCGCCGGGTCACCACCGACGACGGCCCGCCCCGATGAAGACGCCGCTCCGTTCCGCGTTCTACCGCAGGGGCAGCTGCCCGGTGACGGCGCCGTCCTGGTCGTCCAGCAGAGCGATCCGGGCCGTGATGCGCTTGCCGACCGGATCCTGCTCGGTGAAAAGGTCCTGCGTGACGGCTTTGACGATCTCCAGGCCGTGCTGGCCGATCCTGGCGGGGTCCGCGGGCCGGGCCGCGGGAACGGTCGGGTCGCTGTCCCACACCACGATGTCCACAGCCTGGGCGGTGATACGCAACTCCATCAGCACGGGACCGGGCGCGTACTTACGGGCGTTGGTGACCAGCTCGCTGACAACCAGCTGGGTAAGATCCCTCGCACGCGCCGGGACGGGCAGGTGATGTTCGGCCTGGGCCAGTTCGAGGAAGGCGACGGCATGGTGGCGGGCGTCGGCGATACAGCCGCCGTCTCCCCCCAGCGCGTAGCCGGCACGCATCAGATGCTCTTCCGGCCCGGTACGGCCGTCACCGTCGCCATGGGATCCCATGTGTCGCCCTCACTCCTCCTACCGCGCACGGGTACCCGCGACAGTCTCCCGCATGCCCCAGAGGTGTCATTCGGCACAGCCGGGTGCATGCCGCCATGGCAGTGAGGCAGAATCGTCTGCGCACGGCCTGACCGGCGAGCCTGAACGCAGTCGAGGAAACGGTGACCGACAAAAAGAGGGCCGACCGGCCAGAGCACCTCTCCGTCCAGCGCAAGCTGGTCGACGGGGTCCTCGTCGTGACCGTACGCGGCGAGATCGACCACGACGTCAAGGACGTCCTGAGTCAGGCGCTGCTGCCCGAGGACGGCACTCCCCCACCCCGGGTCGTGGCGGACCTGAGCGGCGTGAGCTTCATGGACTCCAGCGGGATCAACGTCTTCGTCGCAGCCCACCAACAGGTGAGTGGTGCGGGGGGATGGCTGCGGATCGCCGGAGCCACCGATTCGGTCAGTCGTCTGCTGCACATGGTCGGCATCGACGCGCTCATCCCCTGCCACCCCACCGTCGAACAGGCTCTGCACCCCTGGAACCCCTGATCGCGTTGCTCCCGGTGGTCCGGGAACGCGGAAGGGCCCGGATCCGCGTAGGATCCGGGCCCTTTCCAGCAGTAGCGGGGACAGGATTTGAACCTGCGACCTCTGGGTTATGAGCCCAGCGAGCTACCGAGCTGCTCCACCCCGCGTCGGTCCCCCTACCGTACGCCATCACAGCCGGTGCCGTGACCACCGTCCGACGGAGGCGTCTGCGCGGGCGACGAAGTTCCCCACACGGCGGGGTGTCGGCGTCCGCCCTGGTGCGTCCGCCGGGGCGGACCGATCACCATGGTCAGGAGGAACCGCGTGTCACAGCCAAGGCGACGATGTCGCGGTTGACTCTGTGGCCCTGCGGTCGCCGACCGGATGCTCGATCTGGAGGTTGAGGCGCATGCTTGTTCTGGACCAGTCGCAGGTCGAATCCCTGCTCGACGTGGACTCGCTGATCGATGCCCTGGCCCCGGCGATGGCAGACCTCAGTGCGGGCCGCGCTTCGGTACCGGACCGGGTCGCCGCCCTGGTGTCCGAACACGATGGATTTCTGGCGGCGATGCCGGGCTTCCTGCCGTCGGCGGGGGTGCTCATGACCAAGCTGGTGTCGCTCTTCCCGCACAACGAGCGGGCACGGCTGCCCACGCACCAGGCGCTCATCGTGGCGTTCGACCCGGACACCGGCGAGCCCGCCGCGTTGCTGGACGGTACGGCCATCACCGCCGCCCGGACCGGCGCCTGCTCCGCTCTGTCGGCGCGACTGCTGGCTCGCGAGGACGCGGCGGTGCTGGCACTGCTGGGCACCGGCGTGCAGGCCCGGTCGCACGCCCACGCGCTGTGCCGGGTCCGGCCCATCCGGTCGATCCGCGTGTCGGGCCGGGATCCGGCGAAAGCCGCTGCTCTGGCCGAAGAACTCTCCGCCGTACTGGAGGCCGACGTCCAGGCCGTGTCCGGCTACGCGGAGGCACTCGACGGTGCGGACATCGTCGCCGCGACGACCCACGCGGTGGAACCCGTGGTCCGCCGGGCCTGGCTGGCCCCCCGGAGCGCACATCACGTCGGTGGGCTACAACCCGGCCGGCCGCGAGATCGACGACGCCACGGTCACCGAGGCACTGGTGTGCGTCGAGTCACGACAGGCCGCGCTCGCCCCGTTCCCCGCGGGCAGCAACGACCTGCTCATGCCGATCCGCGATGGCCTCATCACAGCCGATCACGTGCACGCCGAGTTGGGCGAACTCGTCGCCGGCAGCAGACCGGGGCGCACCGCGCCGGACCAGATCACCCTCTACAAGTCGGTCGGCGTGGCGGTGCAGGACGCCGCCGCCACGGCCCTGGTCGTCGCCGCCGCCCGCGAGAGGTCGGTCGGCGAGGAGATCACTCTGCGGTGATACCGCCGTCACGCGATCATGTCGACCGGACCAGGCGACGCGGCACCCGAACCCCGAGGCCGGCCTGCCGTCGGCCCGCTGCCGGGGGCGGGTGACGCATCGCCCCCGGCAGCGGTTCAACGGCGTGGTGCGCCGGCGATCTGGTGGATCAGGGGAAGGAGGTCACCTTCGAGGGCACGGTGTCCGTTCCGGAGGTCGGGGCGCCCGAGTCGTTGATGACGTGGGCGTACTGGCCCTTGCCCCCCAGGGAGATCACTTGGAGGTCGTGCATCTTCACGCCCGCCTTGACCGGGACCTGGAAGCCGTGCCGCTGCACGATCGTGGGATCCGAGGTGAAGTTGCAGTAACTGCCCAGTCCCCACGCCTCATGCACGGCCACGGTGTCGTCGACCTTGTAGGCGGCCCATCCGACGATGCCGTCGTGGGTGATGGCGGCGGCGTTGGGGACGTCGTACGCCTTCTCGTTCTGGTAGAAGATCGTTCGCCCCCTCTCACCGCTCCATTCGACGTCGTACTTGTTGAAGTGCTCCACGAACAGGCCGGTGGCCAGGACGTCGTCGCCGTTGACCCGGAGTCCGTAGTCGGCCCGGTTGGTCTCCCAGCCGACGCCTTCGCCATGGTCGGCGCGCCAGATCCAGGTGTGGTCGATGACGACGTCGTCGCTGTTGACCACGACGGAGTTCGTCGCCAGGCCGGGGCCGGCACCGCCGATGCGTATGAACACGTCCTGCATGGTGGTCGGGTCGGCGGAGTGGTCCGCCGCCGCTCCGGCGGGGCCGATCCGCAGCAGGGTGTCGGACCGGGTGGCGCCGGCGTCGATGAGGAATCCTGCCAGCCGGACGCCGTCGACGTCCGCGACGTGCAGGGCGTCGATTCCTCCGTCGGGCACGATGGTCGCCAGGCCCAGCCCGAGCACCACGGTGTCGGCGCGGGTCACGTTGATGGTCTGGTCGAGGTGGTAGACGCCGGGCGTGAACAGCAGGTTCAGGCCCTGCGCGAGTGCGGTGTTGACGGTGGCGGCCGTCGCCCCGGGTTTGACGACGTAGAACTGGCTGAGCGGAAGGGAGGTTCCGGCGTTGGCCGGCCAGGACACGCCGCGCGCGTTGGTGCGCTTGGCGGGGACGAAGACCTTGTAGTCGTTGCCGTCGAGGTAGAGGAACGGCTTCTCGCGGGAGACCGGGGTGGTGTCCAGCGTGGTGTACGGCCCGGTGTCGAAGTTGGTGGCCGGGGCGCCCTGGACCCCGCTGAACGTCATGTTCCACACACCGTTGGTCCAACCGCCCACGGAGCTGTCACGGGTGTACCACTGCTGCTGGGAGTAGGGGCCCACCGTGCCGTCGATCCTGGAGTCGGCGATGTAGCCGCCGGAGGCCCAACCGTAGCCGTTGGGGGCGAGGTTGAGGCCGCCCTTGACGTGGATACGGCGGAACGGAGCGGCCTGGGCGACGGCCCAGCGGTCGGTGCCGTTGGAGGGTGTGATCGCCATGTTCTCCGCCGAACGCCAGAAGTTCTGCGTGGCGTTGCCGTCGAACCAGCCCGCGTCCACGGTGACGTCACCGTTGATCTGCGTGTCGTCGGGGTTCAGCCCGAGACCGGAGATGGAGGTGTAGAAACCGAGTTGGGCGTTGATGCCGTTGTACGTTCCCGGCTTCAGCAGGAACTGGTAGCGCCCGGAGCCGAACTGGGCGGACTCCTGCTGGGCGAAGACCTGGTCGAACTTCTGCTGGAGGTTGGGCGTGGAGGGGTCGACGACGATCACGTTCGGGCCGAGGTCGCCTCCGCCCTGGACCGGTCCTCCGGTGCCGTCGGAGGTGGTGTGGACGGCGACCTCCCAGAGCGAATAGCCGTAGCCGGTGCCCCGAGCCGTACCGAGGACGCGGACGTAGCGGCCGGTGCCGCCGATGTCGTAGGAGGCCCGGCCGCCGGTCGCGCCAGTGACCGTCTTGAGGGTGGTCCAGTTCTGACCGTCGGCGGAGGTCTGGATCTGGAAGTCCTTGCCGTACGCGGCTTCCCAGTTCAGGTCGAGCTTGCAGATGTTCTGGGAGGAGCCCAGGTCGACGCGCAGCCGCTGCGGGTCCGAGGCCTGGCTGGACCAGCGGGTGGCGTCGTTGCCGTCGAACGCGGCGGAGGCCGGCGTGCCGGCGTTCTCCGTCGAGGACGCCGAAGCGGTCTTGCCCTGTGCCGCGTTGGCGGTCGAACAGGTAGCGGGCTGGGTCGTTCCGGTGGTGCCGAACACCTGGAACTCCCAGACGGAGTAGCCCCATTGGGTCGCCCGGTGGACGCCCTGCAGACGTACGTAACGGCCCTGGCCAAAGACGGCGAGCGTGTCGGTGCCGCCGTCGCCGTCGGTCACCGTGCGCAGGTCGGTCCAGGAATTGCCGTCGGACGATGACTGGATCTTGTAGTCCTTGCCGTAGGCCGCCTCCCAGTTGACGACGACCTGGCTGATCGTCGCGCTGGTGCCGAGGTCGACCTGAAGCCACTGGTCGTCGGTGGTGGCCGACGACCACCGGGTGCCGGTGTCGCCGTCGACCGCGTAGGCCGCGGGCGTGCCCGCGTTCTCGTTCGAGGATGCCGTCGCCGTTCTGCCCTGGGACAGGTTGGCGTCGGCGGCCGCGGCCGCCGTCGGCCGGATGGTGGGCAGGGTGATCAGCGCTGCCGTGGCGGCGAGCGCGACACCCAGGGATCTGAGTCTCATGAAGGTCCCTGCGGGTGCGTGGGGAAAGGACACGAGGGCGTGGGCAGCAGACGTGGCAGTGCGCCAAGGCGACTACTGCGACGCTTAGTTCACGTCTTGATTTAACTAATGAGTTACACGCTCTGCAAGCCTTCGAAAGTTGAAATCTTTCCGGGCCCGTCTCCGCCGCACCTCTTGACACGCCGACGACACGACCTCAGCGCTTCGCAGGCGGAACGGCGCGCGCCCGGATCGCGCGGGTCGGCCGGGGGGCGGTAACCGGCGACGGCGGGCGCGGCAGCCGGAGGACACGGCGTCGGTGGCCTCGCCTGTGTCGCACCGGGGAGGCCTGCCTGTGACGCACTCCCCCGCCGCCCCGGCTGCTGCCGTTCTCGCAGAGGCTCGTAGTGCTCCCTCGATGGTTCGAGCCTTGTAGCGCTGGGCCGGAGGCTCACTCGCTGATGACGTGTTCGTTCGGCGGGGTGCGTCGTGGATACGGCGGTCTGCCGTACCGGGTGGGACGGACGGTGCGTCAGTAGCCGGTGCCGCGCTTCACCTGGGCCCGCTCGGCTCCGTGGGCCGCGCCCTTGTCGTCCAGCGTGCGACACGCGTCGGCGATGTCCTGGCTCAGGCGGTCGATCTGTTCACGGCTCAGGGTCTCCTTGACCAGGGCACGCAGGATCTTCACCCGCTGCGCGTTGGGCGGGAGCGTGTAGGCCGGCACCATCCAGCCCCGCTCGGCCGAGAGCTGCCAGGCGATGTCGGACTCGTCGTAGGCGTGCTCACCGGCGAGACGGAAGGCCACCAGGGGCAGTTGCTCGAGATCACTCCCGATCACTTCGAATCGGCCGGTGCTCCGCAGGTTGTCCGCCAACGCGCGGGCGTTGTCCTGCATCATCTTCATGACGTAGGTGTAGCCCTGGCGACCGAGCCGAACGAAGTTGTAGTACTGCGCGAGCACCATCGACGCGCCGGTGGAGAAGTTCAGCGTGAACGTCGCGTCGGTCTTGCCCAGGTAGTTCTCGTAGAACACGAGGTCCTTGGCCAGGTCGGCCTCCTCACGGAAGACCAGCCATCCGATCCCGGGGTAGACCAGGCCGTACTTGTGTCCCGAGACGTTGATCGAGCGGACCTGCTCCAGCCGGAAGTCCCATGCCGTGTCCGGATAGAGGAAAGGCCACACGAAGGCGCCGCTGGCTCCGTCCACGTGGATGGGGATGTCGAGGTCCCGCTTCTTGCGCACGTCCCGCAGCAGCTTGTCGATGCCCACGACATCGTCCATGTGGCCGGTGAACGTGGTACCCAGCACGGCGACGACGCCGATCGTGTTCTCGTCGAGGTAGGGCTCCACGTCCTGCGGACCGATCGTGTACTTGCCCTCCGCCAGCGGCACGATCCGCGGTTCGACGTCGAAGTAGCGGCAGAACTTCTCCCACACCACGTGGACGTCCCCGCCGAAGACCAGATTCGGCCGGTCGGGTGACAGACCGGCCGCCTGGCGCCGCTCGCGCCACTTCCACTTCAGCGACAGCGCGCCGAGCATGATCGCCTCGGAGGATCCCTGGGTCCGGCATCCGGTCGTCCTGCCCGGCGCGTGGAACAGGTCGGCGAGCATCCGCACGCAGCGCTGCTCGATCTCGGCCGAGATCGGATACTCCGCGTGGTCGATGAAGTTGCGGTGCAAATTCTCGGCGATGAGCCGTTGCGCCTCGGGCTCCATCCAGGTGGTGACGAACGTGGCGAGGTTGCGCTGCGGATCGCCCTCCATGGCGAGGTCCTCGTCCACCAGCCTCATCGCGTCCGTCGCGACCATCCCCTCCTCGGGGAAGGTCTCCGAGGGAGCGGACACCGTCAGGAACCGGTTACCGAAAAGAGCCGCATCGTCACGCTTGGTCATACGATGATTCAAACAGCACCTCGCCCCACCGCAACCGCAGACGCACCGGGCCCTGGCGGTGTCAGCCGCGCACCGGGGCCGCGCGCGCCCGGACCGGCGCCTGTGTCACTCGATGCGCCGGGCAACTGAGCCGGTGAGTGCGGCACAGCCGGAATTCGTGGAAGCGATGAGTCTGCCGACCTCCGCGGGTCTACAACCCGACCGAGACAACTAAGGCATCAGGAGTACGTCATGGGCCTCATCCACGTCGAGCTGTTCGCCACCCTCGACCTCGTCGGGCAGGCGCCCGGCGGCCCCGACGAGGACCCGGAGGGGTTCCCGTTCGGCGGTTGGCAGGCACCCCTGCTGGACGAGGTCGCGGGGGCTCAGGTCCTCGCCGCATACGAGGACACGGACGCGCTCCTCCTGGGCCGGCGGACCTACGACATCTTCGCCGCCTACTGGCCGCACCAGAAGGGCGGCCCGGACAACGAGATCGCCACGCTGTTCAACAGCGTCCCGAAGTACGTGGCCTCCCGCGGCACGCCCGACCTCTCGTGGGCCGGGTCCACACAGCTCGGCCCGGATCTGCCCGGCGCGGTGCGCGAGATCCGCGACCGGCACGAGCACGTGAGGGTCGTCGGAAGCCTGGACCTGGTGCAGACCCTCCTGCGCGAGAAGCTCTTCGACCGTCTCGACCTCTGGGTGCACCCGATCGTGCTCGGCGTCGGGAAGCAGCTGTTCGACGGTGGCGCGGTGCCCACCAACCTCACCCTCCTCCAACCGCCGGTGGCCAACGCCAAGGGCACGGTCTACCTGCGCTACGGCCTTGCCGAAGGCACGCCCGCTACGGGGGACATGACCGCACCCGATCGCGGTACCGGGCGCGACGACTGAACCCGGCAGCTACAGGTCGAGGACCGCACGGAGGGCGTTGTCGACGAGTTCTTGCTGCTCGGAGCCGATGTTGCCGTGCAGCGTGCCGGTCTCGAAGCGAAGGGCGGACAGCTGAAGGAGGTTGACGGCGACGAGGGAGGCGTCGACCGGGGCGGTCAGGTGCACGCTCATCGCCGTGTCGGGGTGCTGCGCCGGAGCGTGGAGCACCAGGGCCACGACGGCACCGTACGCCTCGGCGAGCCCGTCGAGGCTGACGACCAGAACCGTGCGGGTGCCCTTGCCGGTGTCGACGTCCCAGACGTCGCCCTTGCGGACGGTCACAGGGCGTCGCCCTCGCCCGCGAGGTCGAGGGGCGCGAGGGAGGTGAGCCTGCGGGCGGCATCGAGCGTCATCTGCCGCCGTACGGCTCGAAGGATGTAGTCGTTCAATGACGGGGAACCGGCTGCGGCGTCGCGCAGCTGCTTGTCCATGGCGTCGGGAATGCGCAACGTGATGGCGGTCATGACGTCAATTCTAGTGGCACCGATGACGTCAGGGTAGTCATGCGGAGGCCCGCGAGACAGCGAACCTCTCGGGCTGCAACCGGACGTGATCACTGGGCGACGTAGCCACCGTCGACGGGCAGTGCGACGCCGACGACGAAGCCGGCGCCGGGGCTGCACAGCCACAGGACGGCCTGAGCGATCTCGTCGGCGGTTCCCAGCCGGCCGATGGGCTGGCCGGCCTCGGCCCGGGCGCGGTCCAGCTCTCCTCTGGAGATCATGTCGCCGACCATGGGGGTGTCGATGGTGCCCGGGCAGATGGCGTTGACGCGGATGCCACGGGGCGCGTACTCGAGGGCGGCGCTGCCGGTCAGCCCGATCACGCCGTGCTTGGAGGCGTGATAGGAGGCGCGGCCGGGGATGCCGACGAGTCCGCCGAGCGACGAGCAGTTGACGATGGCGCCGCTGCCCTGGGTGCGCATGTGGCGCAGTTCGTGCTTCATCGACGCCCAGATGCCGCGCAGGTTGATGGCGTTCACCTTGTCGAAGACGTCGGCGCTCTCCTCGGCGGCGTCCGCCGGCGGGATCTGGACGCCCGCGTTGTTGTAGGCCATGTCGAGGCGGCCGTAGGTCTCCACCGTACGGTCGACGGCCGTGGCGACCTGGTTCTCGTCCGTGACGTCGCAGACCAGGGCGAGGGCCCGGTGGCCCGCGTCGGTGAGCGTCTTCGCGGCCTTGTTCACGGCGGCTTCGTCGATGTCGGCCAGGGCCACGGCGGCACCGGAGGCGGCGAACGCCGCGGCGGTGGCCAGGCCCATGCCGGAACTGGCGCCGGTGACGAAGGCGACCTGCCCGGTGAAGTCGTACGTGGGGTTCATGGAGGTCTCTCCAACTGGGTTGACGCGGTGCGGATTTCAGCGGGTGGTTGTCACCGGAGGCCGGGACGTTCGCCGACTGGTCGCCTCCGTGCGCTCGGCGACGATGCGTGCCGGGCGTGCGGTGCCGCCGAGGGCGAGTGCGGTGAGCGGAAGCAGCGTGAGGGCGGCGGAGACGGTGCCGACGAAGGCGGGGCCGGTCAGGCCGAGGGAGGAGTCGAGGGCGCGGCCGGCGAGGGCGGACCCCGCGGCGATTCCGGTGTTGTAGGCGGAGGTCGTCAGGGCCGAGGTGAGAGTGGGGGCGTCCCCGGCGAAGCGAACGGCGAGGGAGGTGACGACCGGGTTGACGGTGAAGCCCGTCAGCGCCATGAGGAAGACCAGGACGACGGCCGCCACCGGGCTGTCCGACAGCCGGATCAGCATCATCAGTGTGACGGCGGTGGCCGCGGCGGCGGTGATCGTCGTCGCCATGGGCCGCCGGCCACCGAAACGCCCGCCGACGGCGTTCCCGCCCAGCGCGCCGATACCGAAGGCGATCAGGACGACGGGGACGACACTCTCCGCGATGCCCGCGCGGTCGGTCAGCAGCGGCGTGAGATAGGTGTACGTGGCGAGGACACCGCCCATGATCAGGACTGCCGCGGACAGGGCCAGCCACAGGCGGCCCTGCCGCAGGGCGCGGATCTCGGCCCGCACCGACACCTCGGCCTGCCGCCTGGTCGTGGGGACGAACCGGCCGACGAGCACGGCGGCGAGACCGGACAGCACGGCCAGTGCCCAGAAGGGGCCGCGCCAGCCGGTGACCTGGCCCGCGAGGGAGCCGATGGGCACGCCGATGACGTTGGCCAGGGTCAGGCCGCCCATCATGACGCTGACGGCGCGGGTGGAGTTGCCGGGACCCGCGGCGGCGGTGGCGATCACGAAGCCGACGGCCCAGAACGCGCCGGTGGCCAGGGCGGTGACCACCCGAGCGGCGAGGACGATCGTGAACGAGGTACCGAGTGCCGCGACGACGTGTCCGAGCGAGAAGACGGTGAGGGCCAGCACGAGCGTCCTGCGCTGTGGGAGGCGCAGGGTGGCCATGGCCATGACCGGCCCGCCGACGATCATGCCGACGGCGAAGGCGGTGATCAGCAGGCCGGCCTGGGAGACGCTGACGTTCAGGTCGCCGGCCATCTCGGGGAGCATGCCGGCGATGACGAACTCGGTGGTTCCCATCAGGAACGTGCCGACCGCGAGTACCCGGACGACGAAGGGCAGCTTGCCGGTGACGGATCCGGCTGCTGAGGACATGGGGAGCCTCTTTCCTTGAGGGAGGGCGTGCGCGCGGTCAGGGAGCGGCTTCGATCGTGATCCGCTCGGCCCGGGCCAGTCGGTCGGGGTCGGTGTCGATGTGGCCGAGGACGAGGAGCTCGGCGGAGGCGGCGGGGCCGCGCCGATGGAAGAGGGCGAGGTTGCCCCAGGGCGCGTAGTAGGCGATGTCCCCGGCCTCGGCCGCGACCGGCTCGGGGGCGCCGGCGGTGTCGAGCCTGCGCGGCGGGTACGCGATCCGCTCCGTGCCGTGGAAGTCCTCCAGCTCCAGGGTGAGGGGAAGGAGGGTGAGCAGGTCCCGGGCGGTGGGGCCGTCGTTCAGGGTCGCGCCGGCGGGCCGACCGTCGAGAGTGACACGGATGTCCATGGCCCTGCTCCTGTCGGTGTGGGTCGAGGTGGGGGACGCCGGCGTCGTCCGCCGCGCCGCCGGCGAGGGCGCGGACGACGGGACGGCGTCCGGTGAGGGATCGGAGCAGGCGGTCAGTGCCAGCAGCAACGCGGCTGCCGGGACGGCGCGGAGCAAGGCCCCTCGGGGTGGGGCGGGCAGGGGCGTCGTCTTGCGGCCGACCATGGGGGTCGCTTTGCGAGCGGCCATGGGGGTCGCTTTGCGAGCGGGCATGGGTGTGGTCTTCCGGCCGGGCATGGGTGTGGCCTCGCGGGCGGGCAGGGTGTCGTCTTCCCGTCAGTCCGGCAGCGGTTCGGAGTAGTGACGGAACCCTTGGCGTTCGGTGTGCAGCGCGTACAGGCGCTCGGCCAGGAAGGCGGGGCTGGAGTGCTCCGCGTCCGGCCGGATCGCGCCGGGGACGATCAGCTGGGCGGCATGGATGTTCTCCGCGGCGAGCGCGTCGTGGAGCATCGCCGCGTACGCGCTCTCGGCGGCGAACGCGATCGAGGTGCCGGCCCGCTCCGGGTGGGGCCGCACGGCGCTGGCGCCGTTGACGAACAGCAGCGTGCCGCGGCCGATCGCCCGCATACCGCGGAGGACGGCGTTCACGCAGGTGACGGGGCCCTTGACCGAGAAGGCCAGCGGGTCCTCCAGGTCGTGGGCACGCGTGTCGAGGACCGGCTTCATGAAGTCGGCTCGCGGCACCGGGCTGAACTGCAGGATCTCCACCGGCCCCAGGTCCTGGGCCGCCTTCCGCAGAGCCGTGGTGAGGGAGGTGGCGTCGAGGACGTCGGCGGTGTAGCCGCGGGCCTGGACGCCGTCGCCGTCCAGGTCGGCGACGAGGCTGTCGAGGTGTTCGCCGCTGCGGGACAGCAGAGCGACGGTGTGTCCGGCGGCACCGAAGCGAAGGGCGCAGGCCAGCCCCAGACCGGGGCCGGCGCCGACGAGGGCGTAGGTGGTCATGCTGGTACTCCTGAGAGCGAGTCAGGCCCGGGTCGGCCGCACGGGCGGCCCGCCGAGGACGAGGGCACGGTGCGGGGCGGGTCAGGGCCTGAGGAGGGCCTTGATGGCGCGGCGTTCGTCCATCGCCTGGTAGCCCTCGGCGACCTGGTCCAGCGGCAGGGTCAGGTCGAAGACCTTGCCCGGGTCGATCCTGCCGTCGAGGACGCGGTCGATCAGGTCGGGCAGGTAACGGCGTACGGGGGCGGGGCCGCCGCGCAGACCGACGTGGGAGAAGAACAGCTCCTGACCGTCGACGGCGACGTCATGGGGGACGCCGACGAAACCGACGCTGCCGCCCGGGCGGGCGGTGTGCAGGGCCTGCCGCATGGCCTGGGCGGTGCCGACGCACTCCAGCACGCTGTCCGCGCCTATCCCGCCGGTGAGGTCCTTGATCCGGGCGATGCCCTCCTCGCCGCGTTCGGTGACGATGTCGGTGGCGCCGAACTCCCGGGCGAGTCGCTGGCGTGAGGCGTGGCGGCTCATGGCGATGATCCGCTCGGCGCCCATCTCCCTGGCGGCGATCACCGCGCACAGGCCGACGGCACCGTCACCGACCACCACGGCGGTGGAGCCCGGCGTGACCTGGGCGGCGTCGGCGGCCCACCAGCCGGTGCCCATGACGTCGGAGACGGCCAGCAGGCTGGGCCACAGCTCCTCGCCGGGCACCTGGTCGGTGGCGACCAGGGTGCCCTGCGCGTTGGGGACGCGGATGTGGTCGGCCTGGCACGTGCTCATGAACTCGCGGTGCAGGCAGTTGGACTGGAACCCGTTGCGGCAGTTCGCGCAGGTGTTGTCGGAGGTGGCGAACGAGCCGATCACGAACTGCCCGGGCCGGACGGTGGTGACCTCGGCTCCGACCTCCTCGACGAAGCCGACGTACTCGTGGCCCATCGGGTGCGGATCGCCGATCGGCTCCAGGCCGCGGTAGGGCCACAGGTCGGAGCCGCACACACAGCTGACGGCCGTGCGGATGATCGCATCGGTGGGATGGAGGATCTTGGGGTCGTCCAGGGTCTCGAAACGGACGTCACGGGGGGCGTGGATCACTGCGCCGCGCATGTGGAGGTTCCTTTGCGTACCGGGGCGTGCGTGCCGGGTGGACCGGCCGTCGCCGTGTGCAAGGCCAGAGGGGCGCCGTCCGCCTGCTCCGCCTTCAGGGCCGGGCGGACAGCACCACGCCATCCAGGTAACCCGCTCCCGGTCCCCGCAGCGAGTCACCGTCAAGAGGTGTACCGGCAGTACACCCCTGCGGCCGCGTGCGGCACGTACCGTCGAAGGCGTGAACAACCAAGCAGAGGTCCGCGAGTTCCTCAGCTCGCGGCGAGCGAAGATCACCCCCGAGCGGGCGGGCCTGCCTGCCGGCGGCCGCCGACGCGTTCCCGGCCTGCGCAGAAGCGAGGTCGCGGCGCTCGCGGACATGAGTGTCGAGTACTACGCCAAGCTCGAGCGCGGCAACCTCGCCGGCGTCTCACCCGCCGTCCTGGAAGCCGTCGCCCGCGCCCTCCAACTCGACGACGCCGAGCGCGCCCACCTGCTGAACCTGGCGCAGGCCGCCGACGGCTCCGACGCCCTCACCCGCCCCCGGCGCCGCACGGGCCGCGCGTGGACACCGCACCGCAGCCTGCAATGGGTCCTCGACGCCGTCACCGAGGGCCCCGCCTTCGTCCGCAACGGCCGCATGGACATCCTCGCCGCCAACCAGCTCGCCCGCGCCTTCTACGCCGACGTCCAGGCCACCCCCGGCAACCAGGCCAACCTGGCACGCTTCAACTTCCTCGACCCGGCCTCCCGCCGGTTCTACCCCGACTGGGACCAGGCGGCCGACGTCGCCGTCGCCATCCTGCGTACCGAGGCCGGCCGCAACCCCCACGACAAGGACCTGCACGACCTCGTCGGCGAGCTCTCCACACGCAGTGACGCGTTCCGCACCCGCTGGGGCGCCCACAACGTCCGCCACCACGGCACCGGCACCAAACGCTTCCACCACCAGGCCGTCGGCGAACTCACCCTCGCCTACGAGGGCCTGGAGATGGCCGCCGAACCCGGCCTCACCCTCACCGTCTACACCGCCGAACCCGGCTCCCCCTCGGAGGAGGGCCTGCGCCTCCTCGCCTCCTGGGCCGCCACACAGGAGGGGCGGACGATCGCCCGGCAGGCACCGCGGATGACGTCACCACGCAACGAGTGAGATCGCGGCGCGGGCGCGACCACGGCGGTGACTCCGGACGTCAGTGCGCTGCGCGGGGAGCGGGCACCGGGCGGCGAGACCCGGAACGCCTGTACGCGCCGCGGTGAAGCACTTGCTCAGATACGGCCGGCCCGACTCCCCGATGCGTGGCGGTTCAGCTGCCACTCCCGCATCCCCGAGACACGCCCGCCCGCCGTCCGCACCGCCCGGGAACTCCCGCCCCGGCTCGGGGGAGTGCACAGGACGGGAGCCCGCCTTCCATGTTCCTCGCCATCCGGGTCCACGGCTCTTCGAGACCCCGCTCGACCTGACGGCTGACGCACCCGTGCGCCTGCCGCGGCGGCCCGTCGTGGCGGCCAAGCCGCGCTGGCAGGTTCCCGCCGACCCTGCCGAGCGCGACGCACTGACCCGCCCGGCGGAGTCCTGCCCTGACACCACGGTCGGCTACGAACAGGGACCGCGGTCACCGTGGCCGGCGCATGACGCCGGGCGGCGTTCCCACCCTTGGAGAGGGTGGGCTGGGCACACCGCCTGGGGCCCCCAGGCCCCGTCGTCGACGAAGCAGCCGTGGTCGTTGCGCAGGGTGGCGGTGTCCGGGTCGTTGTTCCACACATACGCGCGGCGGCCCTGGCAGAGGTCGCTGCGGGTGTCACGCCCCTCACCGGCATGGATCCGGACCGTGGCGCGGCCCGCCAGACGGTAGTGGTCGATGGGGTGCTTGTGAACGGACTCGTCCCTCAGGGTCCAACCGTCCAGGTTGACCGCGTAGCGGGAGGTGTTCGTCAGCTCCACCCACTCCTTGTTCAGCGAGCGGTTGGAACCGCACGCCGGGCGCACCCACAGGCGAGGTCACCTGTCCGGACCCCGGCGGATGCGCTCGACGCCTTCTCGGCCGACCATCGGCAACAGTGCACGCGTCGCGCCGAGATGCCCGTGCTGCCCGAGGAGGCGACGATCGTATGGTGACTCAGCAGCCCTGGGGCGGCAGCGGAGGCCCACCGGCCCCGGTCGAGTGGCTGCCCGCGCTGGACATCCCCGCTCCGGAACACCAGAACAGGCTGACCGTGCTGTTCCGGGCCCTGCTGCTGATCCCGCACTTCATCGTGCTGTTCGTGCTGTCGATCGCCGCCTTCTTCGCCACGGTGGCGGGCTGGTTCGCGGCCCTCGTCCTCGGCCGGCTCCCGGACCCCATCGCCGAGTTCCTGACCCACTACCTCGGCTACCGCGTGCGTGTGGTGGCCTCGCTCATGCTCCTCACTGGCAGCTATCCGCCGTTCGCCCTCACACCGCCCGACCTCCCGGTCCGCATCGAAGTGCGGCCCGGTCCGCTCAACCGGCTCGCCGTCTTCTTCCGCCTGATCCTGATGATCCCCGCGGCGATCGTGCAGAGCCTGGTCGGCTCGGGCTGGTGGGGGCTTTCCTTCATCTGGTGGCTCATCACCCTGATCCTCGGCCGGATGCCCGGCCCGCTCTTCGAGGCGACCGCGGCGACGCTGCGCTACATGACCCGCTTCGACGCGTACACGATGATGCTTACTTCGGCCTACCCGAAGAAGCTCTTCGGTGACCGCGCCGAGGCGGTCGGCGTGCCCGTTCACTCGGCGACACGACCGCTGCTGATCTCGAGCGGCGGACAGGCCCTGCTCGTCCTCTTCCTCGTCGTCGGGATCATCGGGGCCGTCACCCCGAGTTTCACCACCTCCTCCGACTCCTGGGACTGGGAAGCCGCCACGCCGGCCGCTCACCGCTGACGGCAGCACATGAACGGACGGGGCGGCGTCCGCCACAGAGGCGGAACCCGTGGCGGACGTCGACCCGTTGCCGCCGGGCCACCGAACCCGTCGTCCCGCCACCGTCGGCCCAGCGTGCTCCCGCGTCCACCAGCCGGTAGTCCGTCGTCGGCCGGCCCAGACGCCGCCCCGACGCCCTGCTCGCCGACCGCGGCTACGACCACGACAAGTACCGGCGCCTGCTCCGGCAACGCGGCATCCGCCCGGTCATCGCCGAACGAGGCACGGAACACGGCTCTGGCCTCGGCGTTTTCCGTTGGGTGGTCGAGAGGACGATCGCCTGGCTGCACGGTTTTCCGCCGCCTGCGGATCCGCTGGGAACGACGCGACGACATCCACGAAGCCTTCCTCGGCCTCGCGACCTGCCTCATCACCCACCGCCACGTCCAACGCCTTTGTTAAGGACCTCTCAGCCAGGAAGCGCGGCCGGCGCCGTCGTCAGCAGTTGGCCCATGGCCGCCAGGACGGACGGCTCGACCCGGTAGTAGACCCAGGTGCCGCGCCGCTCGGAGGTGAGCAGACCGGCCTCCTTGAGCTTCTTCAGGTGGTGGGAGACGGTCGGCTGGGAGACCCCGACGTCGGAGATGTCGCACACGCACGCCTCTCCGCCCTCGTGGGAGGCGACGGCGGAGAACAACCGTAGCCGCACCGGATCGCCCAGCGCCTTGAACATCCGCGCGGCCGTCTCGGCCTCCTCCGCGCTGAAGGGGCGCTCGGTCAGCGGCGGGCAGCACGCTGTCACGCCACCGGACGCCTCGGGTTCCAGCAGGGGCAGCGCCTTCGTGTTCGACATGCGTCTATGTTGACATACATCGAACCAATGAGATGGGGCCCATCTTATTTCGATGAATGTCTATGTTGTCACCTGTCGAATCAGGCGCCATGCTAGCCGCGCAAGCCATCGACAGATGTCGAAACACCGAGGAGTCGACCGTGAACGCGCCCGCCACCACAGACCTGCCCGTAGACCTGCCCGTCATCGTGATCGGAGCAGGCCCCGCCGGGCTCGCCGCCGCCGCTCACCTGGTCGATCGCGGCATCACTCCCCTGGTCCTCGAAGCAGGCCGGTTCGCGGGAGCGGCGGTGCGCGAGTGGGCCCATGTGCGCCTGTTCTCGACCTGGGGCGAGGTCACCGACCCGGCCGCCGAGAAGCTGCTGGCCCAGGCGGGATGGAGGAAGCCTGACGCGACCACCTACCCCTCGGGAGGGGACTGGGCCGAGCAGTACCTCCAGCCGCTCGCCGACGTCCTCGGCGAGCACGTGCGCTACGGCGCCACCGTCACCGGTGTCTCCCGTGCGGGCCGGGACCGGATCGTGGACGCCGATCGCGAGGCCCAACCGTTCGTCGTGCACGTCGCCCACGCCGAGGGCTGCGAGGAGCGACTGTTCGCCCGCGCGGTGATCGACGCCTCGGGCACCTGGAGCACTCCCGGCCCGGCCGGCGGCAGCGGCCTCCACGCCCTGGGTGAAAGGGCCGCCTCGGACCGGATCACCTACCGCGTACCAAACCTGAAGGACCCAGCCGTGCGCGCCCGGTACGCGGGCAAGCACACCGCGGTCATCGGCGCCGGTGCCTCCGCGTTCACCGCGCTCGCCTGTCTCGCCGACCTCGCCGCGACCGGAGACGGTACCGGCACCAAGGCGGTCTGGGTCCTGCGCCGCGGCATCTCGGGGTCGACCTTCGGCGGCGGCACCGCCGACCGGATTCCCGCCCGCGGCGCCCTCGGCCTCGCCGCGAAGGCCGCGGTCGACGACGGCCACGCCGACGCGGTCACCGGGTTCCGCACCCATGCCGTCGCGCGCGACGAAGCAGGCCGCCTGGTCCTCGTCGGCGAGGACGGACGCCGCCTCGAACCGGTCGACGAGGTCATCGTCCTGACCGGCTTCCGCCCCGACCTCTCCTTGCTGTCCGAGATCCGACTCGGTCTCGACGACCGCCTCCAGGCCCCCACCGCCCTGGCCCCTCTCATCGACCCCAACCAGCACTCCTGCGGCACCGTCCACCCCCACGGCGTGAACGAGCTCTCACACCCCGACAAGGGCATCTACCTGGTCGGCATGAAGTCCTACGGCCGCGCCCCCACGTTCCTCGCGATGACCGGCTACGAGCAGGTCCGCTCCGTCGCCGCCGCGATCGCCGGGGACCAGGAGGCCGCCGAACGCGTCGAGTTGATCCTGCCGGAGACCGGAGTCTGCGGTGGAGCGGGCCTGTTCGACGACTCCGAGGCCGCCCCGGCCGCCGACAGCGGCGGCTGCTGCGCGGCTCCCACCCCTCTCAAGATCGGGACCGGCGCCCCGGTGGCCGCCGGCGGCTGCTGAACCCGCAGGGTGCGATCGGCAGGGCCCGAGAACACCGCACCCGCCGCCTCCCCGAGGACACGGAACGACAACTCCCGGCGAGCAGACCGTTTTTCGTCCCGTCCGGGGGTACACGAGCGCCGAACCCCACTGGAGAGCGGCGTCAGGAGTGCCATGCGCGTGCAGGTCGGATACTTCAGGACCAGGTCACTCAGGAGACGCCTGCACCGCTGTGCCCGTGAGGTGTTCGGCTGGGAGAGTCTGCGTCCGTCCCAACTCGACGCCATGACGGCTGTGATGGAGGGCCGCGACACCATCGTGGTGATGCCGACCGGCGCGGGGAAGTCAGCCGTGTACCAGGTGCCCGGCGTGCTGCTCCCGGGGCCGACCGTCGTGGTCTCCCCCCTGATAGCGCTCCAGCGGGACCAGGTCGCCCATCTCACCCGTGTCAAGGGATCCAGCGCCTCGGCCGTCAACTCCGCGCAGCGCCCACGGGACAACGAAGCCGTGTGGGAGCGCGTACGCGAAGGCAGCCTGGACTTCCTGTTCGTCTCGCCCGAACAGCTCGCGAAGGACGAGGTGCTGGAGCAGATCGCCGCGGCCGCACCCGCGCTGATGGTGGTCGACGAGGCGCACTGCGTGTCCTCGTGGGGATACGACTTCCGGCCCGACTACCTGTCCCTGTGCCATGCGCGCGACCGCATCGGCCGGCCTCCGCTCCTGGCCCTCACCGCCAGCGCGGCGGCCCCCGTGCGGGCGGACATCGTGGAGCGGCTCGGCATGCGCGAGCCGCACGAGGTGGTCGCGGGGTTCGACCGCCGCAACATCACGCTGGAGGTCGTACGGCACCGGGAGAACGCGGGAAAGCGCCGGTGGGTGGTGGAACGGGCGGCGGCCGAGGCCAAACCGGGCATCGTCTACGCGGGAACGCGACGGGAGGCCGAGGAGTACGCGCAGGAACTGTCGGCGCTCGGGTTCGACAGTGCCGCTTACCACGCGGGGCTGCCGGCGGCGGAGCGCTCCCGGACGCACGACCTCTTCCGGGACGGTGAACTCGACGTGGTCGTGGCGACCTCCGCGTTCGGGATGGGCATCGACAAGCCGAACATCCGCTTCGTGCTGCACGCGTCGGTCCCGGGTTCCCTCGACACGTACTACCAGGAGATCGGGCGGGCGGGCCGCGACGGACAGCCGTCGACGGCGATCCTCGCCTACCGGCCCGAGGACCTCGGCGTGCAGCGCTTCCGGACGGGCGCCCACCCCGACCCGGAGGTGCTGGGCGGGCTGATCGACGCGGTGCGCGAGCACGGGGGGCCGGTCACGGCGACCCGCCTGCGCGAGGGCACGGGATTGTCCCAGACATCGCTGACGTCGATGCTGCACCTGCTGGAGGAGGCCGGAGCCGTGACGACGGAGAAGCGCGGCGGCGTGCGGCCCGTGACCGGAGCCCGGCGGGACGTCTGCGTCCGCGAGGCGGTGCGGATCGCCTCCGCACGGGTGGACCTGGAGCGTTCCCGGGTGGAGATGATGCGGGCGTACGCGGAGACCAACGGCTGTCGACGGCGCCACATGCTCGGATACTTCGGCGAGAGTCTCGCGGAGGGCGACTGCGCGGGCTGCGACAACTGCGGCCGTACGCAGGAGCGGGAGGAGGTCACCGTCCGGCCGGGAGACATCCTGTCCGGTACGGGCCCGGGCCCGGGCCCGCTGGAGACCATGGCGGCCGACGGCGCCTTCTCGCCCGGGACGCGGGTGCGGCACAGCGTGTGGGGCGAGGGCGAGGTGATGAGCGAGGAGGGGGACCGGATCACGGTCCTGTTCGAAAGCGTGGGCTATCGCACCCTGTCTCTCGCCGCCATCGAGGCGCGCGGCCTGCTGACGCCGGTGCCGCCGGCCGTGCCTACGGGCTGACGCCACCACGGCGTCGCCGGTCGGCGGGGCGCACCGCTGCGGCTCCGGTCCGCGCGCTCACGGCCCGGTCGCCGGCCGGGATGTCGTACGGCACACATCACGGCGACAACGGCGCCCCCGCGACGATTCGGCGGGGCTGGCCGACGTATCGTCAGCCCGGTAGCTCACCCAGTGCGGGACGAGGGAGTCGTCATGCATGTCTTCGTCGCCGGCGCGACCGGCGCCGTCGGCAGTCTGCTCGTGCCGATGCTGCTGGAGGCCGGACACACCGTCACCGGGACCTCCAGGTCACCGGCCGGAGTCGAGCGGATCGAACGCCTCGGAGCGACCGGACTGCGGGTGGACGCGCTCGACGCGGAGAGGTTGCGGGGCGCGGTCCGCGCGGCGGCTCCGGAAGCCGTCGTCCACCAGCTCACCGACCTCTCCGGCGCGGACGCGGCGGCCAACTCCCGCATCCGCCGGGAAGGTACGAGGAACCTGGTGGATGCCGCGAAGGCGGCGGGGGTCGGCCGGGTCGTCGCACAGTCGATCTCCTGGGCGTACGGCCCGGGTGACGATCCGGCGGACGAGGCGGTGCCGCTCGACAGCACAGCCGCTCAGCCACGAGCCCGGATGGTCGCCGCTGTCAGGGCCCTGGAGGAGACCGTGGCCGAGGTGGAGACAGCGGTCGTGCTGCGGTACGGCCTGCTCTACGGCCCCGGCACCTGGTACGCGCCGGGCGGTGCTTTCGCAGCGGCGCTGGCGGGCGATCGGTCGACGCCGTTTCTGGGGAGCACCGCGGCGAATGACGCGGTGGGTTCCTTCGTCCACGTCGCCGACGCGGCGGGGGCCGCCCTGGCCGCGCTCGACTGGCCGGGCGGACCGGTCAACGTCGTGGACGACGAGCCCTCCCCCGCCCGCGTGTGGCTGCCCGTCCTGGCCGAAGCGCTCGGCGTGCCCGCACCCGCCCCGGAGGCGGGCCGGCAGGACTGGGAGCGCGGCGCGCTCAACGGGCTCGCCCGAAGCCGGGGTTGGCGGCCCGCGTGGCCGACCTGGCGGAACGGCTTCGCCGCCCTGCGTCTCCCCTCGTGACGTGAATGGTGCCCGCCCGCCCTCTGCGAGGAAGGCGGGCGGGCCACGGCGGGGCCGGTGATGTCAACTGGTCGTGCAGGCGGCGCCGTTGAGGCTGAAGCCGGCGGGCTTGGCGAACGTGCCGGAGTAGGCGCCCTGGAAGCCGAAGGACGTCTGGCCACCGGGCGCGATCTGCGCGTTGTGGGCGAGGTTGTTCGCCCTGACCGTTCCCGAGGACGCGGAGAGGCCGGCGTTCCAGCTGCCGGTGATCTGCTGTCCGGCCGGCAGGGTGAACGCCAGGCTCCATCCGTTGAGGGGCGAGGAGCCGGTGTTGGTGACGGTGACGTCGGCGGTGAAGCCGCCCTGCCAGACGTTGGTCGCGTAGGTCACCTTGCAGGCTGCCGAGCCACCGGGATCACCCGGGTTGCCACCGGTGTCGACGGTGGAGGAGAAGGAGGTCACCGCGAGCCCGGCGCCGCCCTGCCAGGGTTCGAAACCGGCCTGGACACTGGTGAGATACCAGCTGTTCTGGGCCAGTCCGCGGGAGACGGCCTGACGGGCGAAGTCCATGACGTCGAAGGTCCAGCCGCTGATCGCCGTAGGGGCGACGAAGGACAGCACGTCGTTGGATCCGTTGTTGCCGGACCACACCTGCCACTGGCGTCCCGCGACGGTGGCCGTGCCGACCTGCGATCCCACGGGCTGCACGGATCCGACCTTGTTGAACCACACCATGATCTCGGTGCGGTTCACGCCGTCGGTGCGGGGCGTGGGGTCCAGCCAGATGTCGTAAGCGGCGTCGTACACCGCGTTGTTCACGTAGCTGTAGGAGATGCTGGTGGGCGCCGCGGAGATGGTGCTGAGCCGGGCGGGGAGGTTCGTGCCCGGTGAGCAGTTGGTGTAGTGGCAGCCGTTGAAGACGGACGGGTAGGACTTCGGTGCTCCGTTCGTGGGCACCGAGCCGTCGGCCTGGGTGACGCGGAATCCGGAGTCCGAGGCGGTGACGCACTGGGGGTCGCTGGTTCCCCAGCGGTTGTTCTGGACGACGTAGCGGCCCTGGATCGTCGTCGATCCGAACTGTTCGCAGATGACGGTGTCCGCTCGCGCCGCCGAGGCGGTCGTCAGCAGTGCGGCCAGTGAGACGAGCGTGGTGAGCAGGGCGCCGAACAGGCCGCGCGCCCTGCGGACATGGTGCGGTGACGGTCGCATACGGGTTCCTTCCGAAGGGGTGGGGGAGTTGACGCGGAGCACTTCCGCAGGCACTTTTTTGGGAGCGCTCCCAATCCCTCGGTTCGGCAGGGACTTTAGAGAAGCGACATGCACCTGACAAGACTGTGGACAGGAACGTGTCCCAGCCTTTTAGAACCTGCCAGGCAGGCGCGGTGCGCGCCACGCGGGGGCATTCTCCTCTTGGGAGCGCTCCCGACCTGTAGTGCCGGCCCTCCGCGCTCAGGCGGACTCGCGCACCACCAGATCCGTGCGGAGGATGACATGCCGCCACGCCACGGCGGGCTCCTTCATCTCTTCGAGAAGCAGCCGGACCATGGCCCGCCCGATCTCCTCCAGCGGCTGCCGCACCGTGGTCAGGCGCGGCTCGGTCCGCTCGGCCAGCGGAAAGTCGTCGAACCCGATCACGGCGACGTCGTCGGGCACACGCCGTCCCGCCGCGCGCAGCGCCTCCAGGGCCCCCACCGCGGTGGTGTCCGACGCCGCGAGAACGCCGTCGATCTCCGGGTGACGCCCGATGAGTTCGGCCATGGCACGTCGACCGCTCTCCTGCGTGAAGTCGCTCTCGGCGACCCAGGACGGATCGGTCGGCAGACCGGCCGCGGCCAGTGCCTCCTGGTATCCGCGCAGCCGGCAGCGCGCGACATGCATGTCGAGGGGGCCGGTGATGGTGGCGATGCCGGTGCTGCCCCGGTTCAGCAGATGGGAGACGGCGTCGCGGGCGCCCCCGACGTTGTCCGCGTCGACGTAACTGATGCGTTCGTCGCCCGACCGACGGCCCAGCAGCACGGTCGGCAGCCGGGCCGCGGCGAGCATGTCGGGCAGCGGATCACCCGCGTGCACGGACACCAACAGGGCTCCGTCGACCCGCCCGCCCCGCGCGTACTCGAGGAAGCGCTGCCGCTCGGCGTCCGAACGGACCAGGGTCAGCAGCAGTTGCATTCCGGTGTCGGCCAGCGCGTCCCCGAGCGAGTTGACGATCTCGGAGAAGAACGGCTCCGCGAACTGCCTCCAGTCCGGCTCCGCCAGGACGAGTGCGACGGCGTCGGCCCGCCGGCCGGCCAGCGAGCGTGCTGCCAGATTGGGCACGTACCCCAGTTCCTCGATGGCTCGCTGCACGGCCCGGCGCGTCGACTCCTTCACGCCGGCCGCGTTGTTGACGACCCGGGAGACCGTGCCCCGTCCCACCCCGGCGTGGGCGGCCACCTCCTCCAGCGTCGGCGCGCCAGGGCGCTCCCTGCCCATGACCACCTCCCCCTGAGATCACCGATCTTACGACTCGGAAGGAGGCCGGCACACGGTTTCTCCGGCCACGCGGCGCCCGCCCGAGGGGCCTCACTCAGGACGTCCTGCAAGATCACAGGTGAGGCGGGGATCGCTCGACGTGCCCCGATCTGCCCGCACCGGATGCCTCCCGCCTGATCGGTGCGGCGGAAAGGGGCCCGGCGGCGGCACCCTGCCGGCAGACCGGCCCGAGAACGGACTCGCACCGCAGGCATGACCCGGCGGCCTTCGCTCACCCCGAACTGTCCCACTCCCCCGGCTCGTTCGCTGTTCGGCTCGCCTCCACACGTCCCCGCCCGGTGTTCACCCCTACGACCGGCACCCCTCACGTGGAGGGTGGTGGCCGCAAGGTCACTGTGCCGCCGGCCCCGCGAGGGCGTCCAGTTGCTCCTTCGACCACGAGAGCCTGCCGGCTCGCAGGTCTTCGACCACCGCGTGCACCCATGCCAACTCCGCGGTCGTCACGGCCCGCAGGTACTCGGTCTCGAGAACGGTGATACGGGGCAGCCCCTGATCGGCCTCCGCTGCGGCGGCCGCCGCCAGTGCGTCGAGCTTCTCCGTGAGGGCCTCCACTCGCCGCTCCAGCACGTCCACCATCTCCTCGGGGGTGAGCAGCAGCAGATTCGAGAGCGCGGCCGGGAACTCCGGGAACTCCTGCTTGGGTGCGGAGAGCATCTCCTCCAGCCAGGTACGGGCTGTCTCGCGCCCCGCGTCAGTCACTTCGTAGACGGTTCGCTCGGGGTACAGCTGATCGCGCCCGGTCTCGCGGACCGCGATCAGCCCGTCGCCGTTGAGTCGTTCGATGGTGCGGTAGAGGCTCGCACGCTGCCTGACGTTGACGACCTGCTCCTTGCCCCAGTCCTTGACCAGCCGCTGAATGCCGTACGGGTGCAGCGGCTTGTAGTGCAGCAGAGCCAGGACGGTCAGGGCGAGGGGGGAACTGCGGGGAGCGGATGCGGTCATGGACCTGATTTTAGCCCCGCGAGAACTAGTTGACGAGAAACTAGTCTCAATGCGACTATCGAAGCGTCAGTGCGACGACACCCACCCGAAGGGAACCACCGAGATGCCCGTCACCGAACGCGTCCACTCCGACAACGGCCTCGTCAAGCGCCTGGGCAACTGGACCCGGGCCGGCCACTTCGAGGTCAGGGCCCGCCATGGCGCGGCGGTCCTCGACCTTCGCTCCCCCGACCTGCCCGACGAGGTCGAGATCCACCTCGACATGGACCGGGCCATGGTCAAGCTGCTCGTCGACGAGGACACCTCCATCGACCACTGGAACCTGAAGTGGCCCGCCAAGGGCAAGATCAAGGACTCGCAGTCCTCAACCACCAGCGCCGCGGCGACCGGCCGCCGTGTCCTGCTGTCCGGCTCGGCGACGAACAGCGAGATCCGCGTCCACCGCGGTGGCATCGCGACCCTCTCCGCGATGTTCTCCCGCGCGTACGCCCAGGATGTGCTCCGCGCACACAGGACCGGTGGCACACCGACGGTCGACGCCCCTGCAAGGGGGTACCGGTCATGACCCATGCCGGAAAGGTCCGCACCGCACTCGTCATCGGCGGCGGTATCGCAGGGCCGGTGGCCGCCATGGCCCTCCGCCAGGCAGGTATCGAGGCCACCGTCCACGAGGCGTACGACTGCACGGCCGACGGAGTCGGGGGCGGCATGACCATCGCCCCGAACGGACAGGACGCGCTTGACGCGATCGGCGCCGGTCACATCGTCCGCGCCATCGGCACACGGGTCACCGCCATGGGGTTAAGGAGCTGGACGGACAGACCCCTCGCGCAGTTCGCCCCTCCCTCCCGCCTCCCGTCTCTGCAGTTCGTCTGGCGCGCCGATCTCTACCGTGCGATCCACGACGAGGCGCAGCGCCGCTCTGTCCCCATCCACCACGGCAAGCGGCTGACCGGCATGACGGACACCGCTTCCGGCGTCACCGCGCACTTCGCCGACGGTACGCAGGCGAGCGCCGACATCGTCATCGGCGCGGACGGCATCCGCTCCAGAGTCCGCTCCCTGATCGACCCGACCGCACCCGAGCCGAACTACGCCGGGCTGCTCTGCTTCGGAGCACGGATGCACCGATCGGGGATGCCTTCCACCAATGGCGTCATGTACATGTGCTTCGGTAAGCGCGCGTTCTTCGGTTACCAGGTCTTCGACGACTCCTCGGCGGTGTGGTTCGCGAACCTGCCCCACCGCGTCCCGATGACAGTCGCCGAGGCCCAGGCGATCGGGGCGGGGGAATGGATGCGCACCCTGCTGACCGCCTTCGCCGGCGACCGCACCCCGGCCCTACAGATGATCAGCCGTACCGACGTGGGCCAACTCCTCGTCACCGGCCCGATGGAGAACATGCCAGGGGTCCCGACGTGGACCCGCGGCCGCGCGACTCTGATCGGTGACGCCGCCCACGCCGCCTCGTCCAGTTCCGGGCAGGGCGCCTCCATCGCCGCCGAGAGCGCCGTAGAACTGGCGCGCTGCTTGCGGGACTTGCCCTACCAGCAGGCTTTCGCGGCGTACGAAGGACTGCGCCGCCCCCGCGTCGCACGCATCATCAGGCTCGGTGCCCGCACGAACAGCAACAAGACCGCGGGCCCGGTCGGCCGCGCACTGCGGGACCTCGTGATGCCGGTGGCCATGAAGCTGATCGACCCGGAGAAGACGGCCTGGCAGTTCGACCACCACATCGACTGGGAGGCGAAGGCGGTCCCGCCCACGTGAACTCCCTTCCGTCCTCGGCCACGGCGCCGGAAGCGGCCGCCGGTGTGCGGATCCGGCGCCGCGCCCGGCGCTTGACGCGCCGGGTCCGATCGGTCACCGACCGGTGAGGGGCGATCGTCAGGCCGTCCGTGCGGCGGCCCTGGCCTTGACGTGGGCGACGTAGCGGACGGTGAAGAGCATCGGCACGACGAAACCGGCGATCTGGACGAGCGTCGCGGCGGTGGAGTGCGCGTGTCCGCCGTGTTCCAGCACGGCGAGGACAACGGCGGTCAGGACGAACGCGGCGGTCCAGACGGCGGTGATGACGACGTTGACGCGGATGAACGCCTTGACCCCCCACATCTCGCGAGGAGTGGTCCGCTTGGCGATACCCAGGGTGAACGGCGTGCCCATGGCCAGGGAAACTCCGGCGATGACGGCTAGGGTGCCCGCCGAGAGGGCCGCGGAGTAGGTGTGCACGCCCGAGTCGTGGCGGGTGAAGGCGATGACGGCCAGTACGGCGAAGAAGACCGCGGAGCCGGCTTCCATGACGAGGGCGTCCGGGCCGACGCCGGAACGCACCTGCTCCGCGATGACCACCACGGCGATCACCAGCGCGGCCAGCGCCGCCCACTGCCAGTAGCCCGCAGGGACCACGGCGAAGACGATCCACGGCAGGAAGGTGCGCAAGTAGGACATGGTCTCCCCCATTTGTTATGCCCGTTGTGACATGTCGAAACTAGAAGGTTCGAAGGTGACATGTCAATAGTGGAAGGTGGCTGCTACAGTCGGGACCATGAGCCTCCGACATGCGCTCCTCGGTCTACTCTCGGAGCACTCCGCCAGCGGATACGACCTGCTGAAGCTCTTCGACACCTCGTTGGCCAACGTCTGGCCGGCCACCCAGAGCCAGATCTACACGGAGTTGACGAAGCTGGCCGCCGCCGGACTGATCACCGTGGCGGCCGAAGGGCCTCGTGGACGCAAGGAGTACGCCCTCACCGAGGAGGGGCTGGCCGAACTGCGGCACTGGATGACGGAGACCAGACCCCAGCGAGTCCTGCGCAGCGACATCTTGCTGCGGGTCTTCTTCCTCGGCGTGCTCACACCGCAGCAGGCACGCTCCTACCTGGACGAACTCGCCGGGATGTCCGAGCGGGAGTACGACAATCTGCGGCAGCTCATGCAGTCCGTCGACTGGGGTGACGACCATCTCGCGGTGTACGGCCGCATCGCCCTGGAGTACGGCCTTCGCTTCAACACGATGCGCCGCGAATGGGCGGAATGGGCTGCGGCACAGATCAAGTGACGCCTGCCGGGACCGCACCGACCTCACACTCTTCCTCACCGAACGCCGTCGCAGGGGTCAGACGAACGGCGGTGCCGACGGCGGCACGAGCCGAAGCAGGCGCCTCCGACGAAACCCCGACGCGTGCGACAGAGCGTCGATGAGGTGCTGAAAGTCTCCGGCTCCGGCGGGCCGACGTGGCTGGCGGCGCGTACTAAACCGTTTTAGTGGCGTCCTCAACCCGTTGCCGCCACCCGCCAGCCTCGACGCCTACTCGCGCGATACCGGATGCCAAATTCCCCAGCAAACATGGCATCTCGTGTCTTTGACTCTCCGAACACCGACCCGTTGCCACAAGCATTGACCACTCAACCGGGTTAGTGCTTCCATCGACAGCGTGCCGCCGGGGTACCTGACGCGACCCTGGCGCACCCGCCCGGCAGCAGCCTCCCGCCCGAAGGAGATCCATGCTCCCCATCCAAGATGACAACGTTGTCGCATCTGCCTCTCGTCGCCGTCTTCTGATGGGGGCAGCCGTCGGCGCGGGCAGCGCCCTGTTGCTGCCCTCCGGCTCCGCTCGTGCCGCCGGCGCATCGCACCGCCCCCGGGGCGACTACGTCACCGTCCGAAAGGGCGAGTTCGTCCACGCCGGCAGCCGGTTCCGATTCGGAGGGACCAACTGCTACTACCTCCACCAGCGTTCGCACTACATGATCGACAGCGCTCTCGACGACGCCGCCGCCATGGGCCTGAGCGTGGTGCGCGCCTGGGCGTTCGCGGACGGCGCCGAGAAGGCCGACCGACCGCTGCAGCCCCAGCCGTACCACTACGACGAGGACGCCTTCGACGCGCTCGACTACGCGGTCCACAAGGCCGCGGAGCTCGGGATCAAGCTGGTCCTCCCGCTGGTCAACAACTGGCCCGACTACGGCGGGATGCAGCAGTACGTGAAATGGTTCCTGGGGCTCGACGACGACAGCTACGGGGCCGAGACCCCTCATCACGACCGCTTCTACACCGACAAGGCGATCCGCGCGTGCTACAAGGCGTTCGCCGCCCACGTCATAGGGCGCCGGAACCGCTACACGGGCCTGCGGTACCACGAGGACCCGACCGTCATGGCCTTCGAGCTGGCCAACGAACCGCGATGCCGCTCGGACCGGTCCGGGAACACCCTGGTCCGCTGGGCGGCCGAGATGAGCGCGCACGTCAAGCGGTTGGCGCCGCGTCAGCTGGTCGCCGTCGGCGACGAAGGGGCCTACGGGGAGGCGGGTCACGCCGACTATCCGTACTCCGACCACGACGGCGTCGACTGGCGACGGCTCAGCGCTCTGCGCACGGTGGACTACGCGACCTTCCATCTCTACCCCCAGGGCTGGGGTGAGACTTCGTCCGCGAAGCCCGGAACCGATGTCGGCGGCTGGGGCGAGCAGTGGATCCTCCGGCATCTGCGGGACGCCCGCAGGCTGGGCAAACCCGCCGTCCTGGAGGAGTTCGGCGTACGGATCGACGCCGGCCAGGACGTACCGGACACCGCCACCCGGGACGACATCTACCGCCGCTGGACCCGGATCGTCGAGCGGGAGTCAGGAGCCGGATCCCAGTTCTGGCTGCTGACCTCGCGGGTCGACGACGGCTCCTTCTATCCGGACTACGACGGGTTCCGCATCACCTGGAACAACGACGACGCCAACACCACACGCTCGACGGCCCGTGTGCTGAGCGAGCACGCGGCCGCCATGGGCCGGTGAGCCCGGGAGGGGCCGGGCGGAGGGACACTGCTCGGCCCTTCCATGACAGGTATATGACACAACACACCCCCCGAGGAGAACCGGATGCCTGACAGCCGGACATCCCAGAGCCGCCATCTCACCCCCTTACCGCTCGCCCTTCTCGCCCTGTTCGCCCTGTTGGGCGCTCTGCTGGCAGTGGGACACGACGCCACCGCCGCCCCACAGCCGGGCGCGGCGCACCGCGCACGACAGTCGTCCAAAGCCGTCGCGGCAGCCGCCCTGCCGACCCGGTTGCGCGGCGTCAACCGCTCGGGAACCGAGTTCATGTGCGTGCAGAACCGCGGCATCTTCGACGGCCCCTCCGACGCCGCGTCGGTGCAGGCGATCAAGAACTGGAGGGCGAACGCCGTCCGTGTCCCGCTCAACGAGGACTGCTGGCTCGGCATCAACGGCGTCAACCCCGCCTACAGCGGCAGCGCCTACCGCACCGCCGTGACCAACTACGTCACCCTGCTGCGCCAGAACGGTCAGAACGTGATCCTGGAACTGCACTGGAGCAGCGGCGTGTACACGGGCTCCGGCTCCCAGTGCTCGACCTACGCCTCCAACTGCCAGAAGCCCATGCCCGACCGCGACCACACCCCGGCCTTCTGGAAGTCGGTCGCGAGCTCCTTCAAGAACGACGGCGGCGTGTACTTCGACCTGTTCAACGAACCGTTCCCGAACCAGGTCATGTCCGACTACAACGCGTCGTGGAAGTGCTGGCGGGACGGCGGCTCCGCCTGCACCGGCTTCTCGTACACGGTGGCCGGCATGCAGGAACTCCTGAACGCGGTGCGGTCCACCGGCGCGAACAACTACGTCATGGTCGGCGGTCTCAGCTACGCCAACGACCTGTCCCAGTGGCTGACATACGCTCCGACGGACTCGGCCGGCAAGGTGGCCGCCTCCTGGCACTCGTACAACTTCAACTACTGCAACACGCAGAGCTGCTGGGACTCCCAGATCGCCCCCGTCGCCGCGCGCTATCCGCTGGTCGTCGGCGAGATCGGTGAGAACGACTGCGCTCACGGCTACATCGACACGCTGATGAACTGGCTCGACGCCCGTGGGCTGAGTTACCTCGCCTGGACCTGGAACACCTGGGACTGCCGGTCGGGCCCGGCCCTCATCAGCAACTACAACGGCACCGCGACGGCCTACGGCCAGGGTCTCAAGGACCGCCTGGCGCGCGGCTGACGTTCCGCCGCGTCACGCCCGCCGACAGCTCGGCACGCGTGACCGGCGCGGGGTCATCCGCCGGAGCGGGCGGTGCCGGATCGCTTCGGCACCGCCCACTCTCCGTGGCCGCCCACGGATCTCCGCTCACGGCGGCGCTGGTCCCGTGGAGCCGCGGGGGGTGAGGGTGGGCGTGGGCACCTGGTGCGAGCCGGGCGTCTGTCCGTCGATCACGGCGAAGAGCGTCCGCGCCACTTCGGCGCCGAATCCGTGCACGTCGTGGCTCATCGCCGACAGCGGGGGGTGGGTCAGCCGGCACAGCTGGGAGTCGTCCCAGGCCAGCAGGGACAGATCGCCGGGTACCTTCACCCCCAACTCCTGGGCCACCGCCGCCCCGGCCACCGCCATGATGTCGTTGTCGTAGACGATCGCGGTCGGCCGCTCGGCGGCCAGGAGCAGCGAACGGGTGGCCCGGGCCCCTTCCTCGCCCGCGAATCCCGTGTCGACCTGCCGGGCGTCGACGAGGCCGAGGTCCCGGATGGTCGTCTCGAACGCCTCGGCACGGATCGCGCTGTGTCCGAGGCCGCCGGGACCGCCCACCCGCGCGATCCGCCGATGCCCGAGCGCCGCCAGGTAGCGGACCGCCTCGGACACCGCGGTGGCGTCGTCCGTCCAGACGGAGGTGAGGCCGCCGGTGAGGGAGGGGTGGCCGACGGCCACGACGGGCAGTCCCAGTTCGCCGAGGGCGCCGATGCGCGGATCGTCCGTCTGGAAGTCGACGAGGATGGAACCGCCCACCTGGCGCCCCTGCCACCACTGCCGGTGCAGCCCGACCTCCTCGTCGAGGTCGCGCACCAGGCGCAGGAGCAGCGAACAGGACTTTTCGCTCAGGACGCTCTCGATACCGGAGATGAACTCCATGTAGAAGGGTTCGAGGCCGAGCAGCCTGGCCGGCCGGCAGATCGCCAGACCGATGGTGTCGACCCGGATGCCGGCCAGGCTGCGGGCTCGGGTGTTCGGCGTCCAGCCCAGTTCCCGCGCGGCTTGGAAGATCCGGTCGCGGGTGGCGGCGGAGACCCCCGGTTTGGCGTTGAACGCCAGGGACACCGCGCCCTTGGACACCCCGGCCCGGAGGGCGACCTCCCTGATGGTGACCCGGCTGGGCGAAACGCTCACGCGGGTTCCACGCAGAACAGGGCGGCTCGGGCTGCCCGGGGGTCGGCTCCGGACCAGCCGCTGACCCGGATGCGCGCCTGTTCGCCGGGGAGCAGGCTGGTCAGCCCGCGGTCCGCCGCCGCGTCCGGGGCGAGCCGGTCGGGCTGCAGCAGGAGATCGCGTACGAGAGTGTGTGCTGTCACCACGACGTCGACCCTATCTCCCGGGCCGGTCACCGGCTCGACACGGACGTCGAAGCGAGGCCGGGGGTAGGCGAAGTCCCGGTCGGGCACCGCGAAGTGCAGCGCCCGCAGCCCGTCGGCATCCGCGACGAGATATTCCTTGTCCGCTCCCGGCTCGATCGTCACGGGCGGGGGGACGGGGGCACGGACGACGGAGCGTGCGTCGACCTCCACGCGCCAGGTGTGCTCCGCGCGGACTGCGCCGTCCGCGGACAGCCGGCGCAGGGAGACCGTGGTGCTCCAGGTGTGCGCCGTCTGGTTCACCAGGGCGAGCACGGGCCCTTCGGGGCCGGGCTGGACGCTGAGCAGGCGGTCGGCGTACAGACGACGGAGTTCGTGGTGGAGGGGTTTCGGCCGGCCGTCGCCGTCGATCGCCGACCACGAGGTCACCGGCCAGCAGTCGTTGAGCTGCCACACGATGGTGCCCGCGCAGACCGGCCAGTGCGACCGCCAGTGTTCGATGCCGGCGGCGATCGCCCGCGCCTGCACCAGCTGGGTGAGGTAGTGCCAGCGGTCGAAGTCCCGGGGTGGGACGAAGTGCCGGCTCAGTCCCGTGTCGAGTTTGTTCTGGCCGTCCTCCGCCTTCTGGTGGTGCAGCATCCCCGGCGAGTCGGGCGCCAGCGCCTCGCCCGGCAGAGCTCGCCGCAGTGTCGCCATGGCCGGCGGCGCCTGCCAGCCGAATTCGGCGACGAACCGGGGCACGCTGTCGCGGTAGTCCGCGAAGTCGCGGCGGTTCCAGACCTCCCACGAGTGGTGGGTGCCGTGCCCGGGGTCGTTGGGATGGTGGTCCCAGCTTCCCGACCAGGGGCTGCCCGCGGTGTAGGGGCGGGTGGGGTCGAGTTCGGCGACGACACGGGGCAGCAGGCCCAGGTAGTACCCCTCGCCCCAGGAGTTCCCGGCCAGTTCGGGCTCCCAGCCCCAGTCGCGGAATCCCCAGAGGTTCTCGTTGTTGCCGTTCCACAGGACCAGGGAGGGATGGGGCATCAGTCGTACGACGTTCTCGCGCGCCTCCGCCTCGATCTCGCCCCGCAGCGGCTGTTCCTCGGGGTAGGCGGCGCACGCGAACAGGAAGTCCTGCCAGACCATCAGGCCCAGTTCGTCGCAGACGTCGTAGAAGGCGTCGTCCTCGTAGATCCCACCGCCCCACACGCGCACGAGGTCGACGTTGGCCTCGGCGGCCTGGGTGAGCCGGCGGCGGTAGCGGTCGGGCGTGACGCGGGAGGGGAGCGCGTCGTCCGGAATCCAGTTCACGCCGCGGGCGAAGAGGCGGACGCCGTTGACGACGAGGGTGAAGGCCGTACCGTGCTCGTCCACCTCGCGATCGAGCTCGACCGTGCGGAAACCGATGCGCTGTCGCCACACGTCCAGGGTGTCGTCACCGTCGGACAGGGTCAGTTCCAGTTCGTACAGCTGCTGTTCGCCGTAGCCGCGCGGCCACCACAGATCCGGACCGGGCACCTCCAGGTTCAGCACCGCCGTGTTCCCGGTGAACTCCGTCTCGGACTCCGCGCCGGCGACCGTGGCCCGGGCTGTCAGCCGGCGCCCGTCGCCCGTCGCCGTCCTCTCCACTTCCACCTGCACGACCACGCGGCCGAGGTCCCGTGCCACGGTGACCACCGGTCGTACCCGGGCGACGCGCGCCGTCGACCAGTGTTCGAGCCGGACCGGACGCCACATGCCCGCGGTGACGAGCGTGGGGCCCCAGTCCCAGCCGAAGCTGGACGCCATCTTGCGGATGTACTGGGAGGGGGCGGGGTACACGTTCGGACGCTCGCCGACCACGGCCCGTACGGCCTCGGCCTCCTCGTAGGCTGACGCGAACCGCACGGTCAGCTCACCGGAGCGGCCGGTGACGTCGAACCGGTAGGAGCGGTGCATGTTGCGGGTGCGGCCCAGTTCCCGGCCCGCCAGGACGACCTCGGCCGCCGTGTCGAGGCCGTCGAAGACCAGGTCCGTGCGCTCGTGCGCCGTCGCCGCGTCGAGGGCTCGGGAATACGTCCACGGAGTGGTGCCCACCCAGGCCACCTCCGTTTCGTTGCTGCCCAGAAAGGGGTCGGGCAGCAGCCCGTGGGCGTGAAGGTCGTCATGCACACAGCCCGGCACGCGCACCCCCAGCGCCCTCCCTTCATGGTGCAGACTCCACCCCTCACTGAGCAGGGTGACGTCCTTCATAACGCGGCTCCCCTCACCGGATCCCGCGTCACCGGTCCGCGGGCTGGAGGCAAACTATCCGCTCGTCCCACCGTCTGTCCATAAACCGGTTCAGACGGCGGATGCCCTTCCAGCCAAGTGCCTACACCGGCTTCCAACTGCGGTAACAGACACACCCATCCGCGGATCAGTAACGATTAGGCAACGCGAGGCGCACTTAACCTTTACCGGTTCATGCAGCCGCTGCCATAGTTCCGGGCAGCCCGCTCGGGGGAACCGAGCCGCAACCTTGGAAGGAGCCGGGCACATGGCAAGGAAGTCAACGGCGACCGCCGTGTTCGCCGCCGCGACCCTGACACTCGCCGGATGCAGCGGGGCGGGAGCACCGTCCGGCGAGGCGGCCACCGCGCCCGCCGACGCGAGCAGCGTGTCCGGGGACATCACCGTCCTGACCCAGCGGACGGACCTCGTGCAGAACGGCACGATGAAGAAGTACGCCGCCGAGTTCACCAAGGTGTACCCGAAGGTGAAGGTGAAGTTCGAGGCCATCACGGACTACGAGGGCGAAGTCAAGATCCGCATGAACACGGAACACTACGGCGACGTCCTCATGATCCCGGCCGCCATAGCGAAGGACGACTACCCGAAGTTCTTCGCACCGCTGGGTGACACCGCTCGACTAAGCACGAAGTACCGCTTCATGGACAAGACCGACGTCAAGGGCAAGGCGTACGGCATCGCGAGCTTCGGTACGGCGAACGGGTTCGTCTACAACAAGGCCGTCTGGAAGCGAGCCGGTGTGACCGACTGGCCCACCACGCCGGCGCAGTTCCTGGCAGACCTGCGGAAGATCAGGGAGAAGACGGACGCCGACCCGTACTACACGAACTTCAAGGACAGTTGGCCGCTGACCGCATGGACGAACAGTCTCGGTTCCGTCAGCTGCGACCCCCAGTCGAGCAACGGACTGGCCGGCTCCGACGCGCCCTGGACCATGGGCAGTGACCTGAACGTCATCGACACGCTGCTCTACGACATCGTGCACGACAAGCTCTCGGAGAAGGATCCGACCACCACGAACTGGGAGAACTCCAAGGGACTGCTCGCCCGGGGCAAGATCGCGAGCATGCAGCTCGGCTCCTGGGCCATCACCCAGATGCAGGACGCGGCACGACAGGCCGGCGACAACCCCGACGACATCGGCTTCATGCCCTTCCCCGCGCAGAAGGACGGGAAGTTCTGCGCCACCCTGCTGTCCGACTACCAGCAGGCCGTGAACACCCATTCCTCCCACAAGGCCGCCGCTCGCGCCTGGATCGACTGGTTCACGGAGAAGTCCGGTTACGCGGAGAAGGAGGGGGCGGTCTCCGCACTCAAGTCGGCGCCCATGCCGAGCACTCTGAAGGCCTACGCCGACAACGATGTCCGGTTCGTGGAGCGTTCGGAGACGGACACCGCCGCGGTCAACGCCATCGACGACGCGGCGGAGATCGGGCTGAACAAGCCCGACTACCGGCAGAAGCTGGTCGACCTCGCCCGCGGTGCGCAGAAGGGCGATCTGGAGGGCTTCTTCGCGGATCTCGACAAGCGGTGGTCCGAGGCCAGGAAGACCGTCGGATCCTGAGTCACGGCGACGGGGCCCGAGCACGCCGTGCGACCGCCGAGCCCCGTCCTCCCCCACCACGGACGAGGAAGACCTCCATGTCACACAGCACCCGGGCCCGGGCGGCCCAGCCCGCGCCCACCGACTCCCGTCAGGGCACGCGCGGTGAGTCGCCGCCGGCCCCCCGCTCCTGGCGCAGCCACCCTCTGAGGAGGATCACACCCTGGCTCTTCCTGGTGGTGCCGCTCGGACTGCTGATCACCTTCACCTATGTGCCGGTGGGGAACATGATCTATTACAGCTTCACCGACTGGGACGGAGTGAGCCCCGACCGCGACTTCACGGGGATGAAGAACTACACCGAGATCTTCACCCGGCCCGAGCTGTTCCGTGTCTTCTTCGTCAGCTTCTACTACCTCGCGGCCTCGGTCGTGCAGATCGCCGCCGCCCTCTACTTCGCCGCACTGCTCAGCTTCGACGTCCGTCTGCGGAACCTCTTCAAGGGGATCCTGTTCTTCCCGTATCTGATCAACGGCGTCGCCATCGGGTTCGTCTTCCTCTACTTCTTCCAGGAAGGCGGCACGCTCGACACCGTGCTCTCGTGGTTCGGCGCGGGCTCCGGCCATTCCTGGCTGGGCAGCGCCGAATCCGCGAACGTCTCGCTGGCGGGTGTCTCGGTGTGGCGGTTCACCGGCCTCAACTTCGTCCTGTTCCTGGGGGCGATCCAGTCGATCCCGGGTGAGCTGTACGAGGCGGCGGAACTCGACGGAGCGAACCGGTGGCAGCAGTTCCGCCATCTGATCCTCCCGGGGATCAGGCCGGTGATCGGCCTCAGCGTCATCCTGGCCGTCTCCGGCTCCCTCGCGGTGTTCGAGATTCCCTGGATCATGACCGGCGGGGCGACCGGCACCTCGACCTTCGTCATCCAGACGGTGAAGCTCGCCTTCCAGTTCAACAAGACGGGGCTGGCGTCCGCCGCGGCGGTCGTCCTCCTGGTGATCGTCCTGCTGATCACCTGGCTGCAGCGCCGCATTCTGCCCGACGACAAGGTGGACCTGGTATGAGCTCCGTCGCCCGCCCCGCGCGCACCCCCTCCAAGCGTCACCGGGTGTCCAGGACCTTCACCTACGGCTCCCTGGTCCTCGCCTCGCTGGTCGTCCTGACACCGCTCCTCGTGGTGTTCCTCACCTCGTTGAAGACGTCGAGTGAACTCGTCGACGGCGGCGGGGCGTTGGCCCTGCCCCGGCACTGGCTGAACTTCGACAACTACGCCACCGCCTTCACCGACGGCCACATGCTCACCGCGTTCGGCAACACGGCCTTTATCCTGCTCTTCTCGATCACCGGCACGGTGATCATCGGTTCGATGACCGCGTACGCCATCGACCGCTACGTCTTCCGCGGCAGGAAGCTGGTGATGGGCCTCTTCCTGGTGGCCACGCTCGTTCCCGGGGTGACCACCCAGGTGGCCACGTTCCAGGTCGTCAACAGCTTCGGCCTGTTCGACACGCGCTGGGCGCCCATCCTGCTCTACACGGGCACCGACATCCTGTCGATCTACATCTTCCTCCAGTTCATCCGCGGTATCCCGACGTCACTGGACGAGGCGGCCCGGCTGGACGGAGCCAACGCCTGGACGATCTACTGGAAGATCATCCTTCCCCTTCTGAAGCCCGCCGTGGCGACGGTCGTCATCGTCAAGGGGATCACGGTGTACAACGACTTCTACATCCCCTTCCTCTACATGCCGTCGGAGGACCTGGGCACGATGTCCACCGCGTTGTTCCGGTTCAAGGGCCCGTTCGGCGCGCACTGGGAGAACATCTCGGCCGGCACCATACTCGTCATCCTGCCCACGCTGATCGCGTTCCTCCTGCTCCAGCGGTACATCTACAACGGGTTCGCGCAGGGCGCGACGAAATAGCGGGACGCCGATGACGCGTGACGTTCCCGGCGGCGACGGTCGCACCCCGACACCCGCAGGACCTGTGCGTCCTGCCGCCACGTGAACCCGGCGTGCGGCCCGAGGTCTGACGATCCCCGGACCGACGTCGATCTCACTCGGCTCCGCGACCGGGACCCGCGCCCCGACGGCTTCGCGACAGCGGCCCGAGCGGGCGGGCGTCGGACGCCCTGCCTCACGCCCCGAGGCCGCCGTCGACCTTCAGGACCGCGCCGGTCACGTAGGAGGAGCGGTCACTGAGGAGCCAGGCGGCGGCTTGCGCGATCTCGCCGGGGTCGGCGGCACGCCGCAGCGGGGTCCCCGCGTTGATGCGCTCGATGATGCCGGGGTTGACGTCGTCCCAACCACGCATCATTTCGGTCAGGGTGGTGCCGGGGGCGATGGCGTTGACACGGATGCCCTCCGGGCCGTAGGTCACGGCGGCGGACTCGGTGAGGCTGTTGACCGCCCGCTTCATCGCCCCGTAGGCGGGCAGCTCGGGGTTGCCCCTGTGGCTGCCGACGCTGGAGTTGTTGACGATGGCCCCGGTGCCGGCGGTGGCCCGGATGGCGGCGACCTCGGCGGCCATGGCCAGCCAAGTGCCCTTGAAGTTCACTTCGTAGATGCGGTCGAGGTCGGCCTCCCGCACCTGGTCCATCGGGCCCGGCGGGATTCCCGTCGCCCCGTTGTTGAAGGCGATGTCGAGCCGGCCGTACCGGCTCACGGTGCGGTCGACGGCGGCCCGCACGCTGTCCGCGTCGGCCAGGTCGCACACGACGTGGTCCGCGGTGCCGCCCGCCGCACGAATGTCCTGGGTCACCGATTCCAGCTGGTCCTCCGTGCGGGCCGCGAGCATCACCCGGGCGCCCTCTCGGGCGAACAGCCGTGCCGCGGCGGCGCCTATCCCGCGCCCGGCGCCGGTGATGAAGGCGACCTTGCCGGCCAGCAGGGCCGGGGAGGCGGTCGGGATGGAAGTGTCGGCGGTGGGTGTGTTGTCCATGGCAGAAAGCCTGCGTCCGGTCGCTGACGCTATCCAGGCACAGGCGGTACCTGGATAGCGTCAGCGGCATCGGCGCACACTGAGGGGGTGGACAGACAAGAACTGGGCGCTTTCCTGCGCAGCAGGCGTGAGCGGATCACTCCGGCCGAGGTGGGACTGCCCACAGGGCGGCGCCGCCGTACGCCGGGGCTGCGGCGTGAAGAGGTGGCCCAGCTGGCGTTCATCTCGACCGAGTACTACACGCGGTTGGAGCAGGCGCGTGCCCCGCGCCCGTCACGCGATGTGCTGGCCGGTGTGGCCCGAGCCCTGCGCCTGTCGGATGCCGAGCGCGACCACTTCCACCACCTGGCCGGCGCGCCGCCGGGCCCGCCACCCGGGCCTTCCCGTGAGGTGCGCCAGAGCATTCTGCGCCTGCTCCACAGGCTGCCGCAGGCCGCGGCGATCGTGATCTCGGCGACGTACGAGGTGATCGCCTGGAACGATCTGGCGACCGCTCTCCTGGAGGACTTCTCCGCTCTGTCACGGCGCGAGCGCAACTTCGCGCGCCGCGTCTTCCTGGAGCCGCGCCGGCAAGGGAGTGGCACGTACGGCTTGTTGGACGCGGCCGCCTTCGCCCGCAACACGGCCCAGGACCTGCGCGCCACGGCCGCCCGCTACCCCGACGACCCGGAGGTGGCCTCACTGGTGGCCGAACTCCGCTCGGGCAGTGCGGAGTTCGCCCGGCTCTGGGCCTCCCACGACGTGTCCGCCGAACCCACTCTGTGCAAGACCCTCCAGCACCCGCTGGTCGGCCCCGTGACTGTCAACTGCGACGTCCTCGACATCGCCGACCGGGACCAGCGGGTCGTGATCTACACCGCCGAACCCGGCTCACCGTCGGAGGACGCGCTGAGGCTGCTGTCGGTCATCGGCACCCAGCGCATGGACGTACCCGGCTGAACCCCGCCACGCCACGGTCGGTTGCGGGGCACCGGCCACCAGGAGCCCGTCGGACCGGGCTCATCGAACGGCATCGACGGCCCCATGCCTGCGGGCGGCCGGCCATCGGCGGGATCGGACCGAGCCCCCGGACAGGTTCCCGAACCCGTGCGCCCGTCACGCAGGGCCACGCCCGCACGGTGATGACCTCGTACGACGCGACGCGCGGCCGGGTCAAGTCACCGACGTGCACTGCCGCGTGGGGGCCGCAGGCTCGTGGCACCCGGCGCCTCTATCCGAGCGTGAACATCGCCTCGGTGACCTCGCCGATCGCCGCATCGGGGATCGCGCTGCCGGCGTCCTCGAGGACGAGCAGCCGTGCCCCCGGGATCTCGCGGGCGATCGCCTCGCCGTTGCCGACGGGGAAGAACCGGTCGCGGCGCCCGTGGACGACAAGGGTGGGGACCCCGATCTCGGGCAGTCGCTCGCGCCGGCGGGGCCTGCAGTCGAGCCTGGAGAACACCAGGCCCATCTGGTTGGCCATCTGAACCGGTGTCGCGGTGCCGGGCGTGCGGTCCCAGATGCGGGCAGCGATCGCGCGCGCGGCGATCGGGTCGTCGCCGCGGATCTCCGCGCCGGCCGCGGCGAACTCCGCCACCGCCTCGCGGTCGGTCCAGTCGGGCATCGGACGCGCGAACAGCCGGCTCATCGTCGCCTGGTCATGGTCGGGGAGGTCATCGTCGGGCGGGCCAGGGGCAACCGCGCGGGTGCCCACCAGGGTGAGTGCCGAGAACGCGCCGGGGTGGTCGAGCACGGCCACCTGGGCGACCATCCCGCCGACACCGATCCCAGCGAGGTGCGCAGGTCCCCCGCCGAGCGCGTCGGCAAGGGCCACCGCGTCGGCGGCGAGGCCGCGCAGGGTGTAGGCGGGCGCCTCCGGATCCGTGGTCGTCGACTCCCCGCTGTCACGCAGGTCGTAGCGCACCACACGGCGCCCACCGGCGGCGAGGCGCTCGCACAGGGCGTCGGGCCAGGAGAGCATCGTCGTCCCGCCCACGAGCAGGACGAGCGGCGCGTCGTCGTCACCGAACGACTCGATGCCCAAGGCGATCTCATTGACGTCGACAGTGGTCATCGGATCACCGGAAGCGGTCGTACGTCAGGTGCGTCGCGGTCGACACCGAGATCACCCTGGGCTGCATCGGCCTGCGCGGCGCTCGGCCGGTGAACGGCGTTGTCCGGTGCGCGGCGCGGCGGACGCGGGGGGCCGCGTCGGTTCGGCGGACGCGAGGCGCGGCGTCAGCCCGGCGGTCGTCGGGATCATCGGTGAACGCCGAATTGTGCAGGGCCTCGCGATCGGTGACCAGGCGGTTGTCCGGGCCGGGGTCGCCAGGCCCGTGCCCGGTGACGAAGCCGTCGGGGCGGACCGGGATATCAGCGGGGATTCGATTCATGACAGGGCAGACCCGATCCGCCGCCCAGACTCATCGCTCACGCTCACGCTCACGCACACGGGCAGGCGCGTGCCGGAAGTCAGCCCGACAGCACCGCGCCCGGAGCTGCACGCCGGCCTCGCAGCGCCGTCTGCGCTTACGGACATCGGCACACCGAAAGGTGAGGCAGGGCCGGAATCCGCTCGCGGGCCGGGACGGGCGCCGGTAGGCAAGGCCGTCGAGGGCGACAGTGTGGCGGCACGTCAATTGGTCTGATTCGGCGGTGACTTGGCGCACAGATAGGGGCGCGCGAGCAGCAGTCCCGTGCCTGTTGTGGCGATGCCCAGACAGACCGGCGCGAGGTGGAAGAAGTCCGTGTAGTGGATCACGCCGTGCACCGCGACCGCCGGAAGGAATCCCGCGGCCGCCGCCGCGGTCAGCGTCCAGAACACCCACGCCTCGCCCCGCCGCCATCCCCACGCGCTGAGCAGGGTGATCGCCACCGCGGCCGACATCAGGGCGCCGCCGAACCCGGCGCGGTCATGGGCGACAAACGGCACGAGCCGGGAATTCACGGTCTCCAGCGTCCGCCTGCTGGTGCCCAGGAAGGTCAGGTCGCTCGGCACGAAGACGCCGGTCAGACCCACCACCGAGATCACCGCTCCCCCGACGAACAGCCCCGCTCCGGTGATGATCAACAGCAGCTGGCCGGTCAGCGCTCGGCGGCGTTCCGGCTCCGGTCCCTCGGGCACCAGACGCCACCGCGGTGTGGGTGGGGGCCGTAGGACCGCGGCCACGAACATCGGGAACAGCACGAGGGTGGTGGCGGTGTGCAGTGGCTCCACGAAGCCGGTGGCCAGGAAGGAGAACAGGGTCGGAAAACCGATCGCCCCCGACAGCAGATACACCGTGCGGGCCCAGGTCCACCCACGTCTGATCCCGCCGAGCGCGAGGCCGGTGTAGAGGGCGCCGATCGCCACCATCGTGCCGGCCATGGTGATCCGGTCGTGCTGGAGGAAGTGCACGAGATGGTGATTGGCGGCATGCAAGTCGTGCACCGTCATGCCGAGATAGTCCCGGTCGTACCAGAGCAGCACCGGTCCGAGCGTGATCGCCGCGGCGCCGAGTCCGGCGCCCACCATGCCCAGTCCGACGAGCAGCGCCCACCACCAGGCGGGCCAGCGGCGGGGGTCTCGGCCCACGTCGTGCAGTCCCGGGGCCGGCGCGGTGGGCGTGGCCGCGTCGATGACCCGTGCGAACCAGCCCGGCCCGGCCGCCACAAGCACCGAGGGACGGGCGAGCACGACGGCGCCGGGTTCCTCGATCGCGGCGGCCGCAGCGGTGACCGACGGGTCGGACACGCGGCTCACATGCGGGTCGTCGTCGCTGGTGAACCCGTCGACGTAGGGCTTCAGTGCGGCTTCGGTCTCCGGGTCGCAGGCGCGGACGACCAGTGGAACCGAGCGGTCGGCCGCGGCCTCCCGGACCGTGTCGATGTCTGCCGACGCGACAGGGCCCACCTCGACGAAGCCGGCCCCGAGCGGCGGCAGAGCGTGTACCGCTTCGCGGGCAAGCGAGGGCGGGACGGATATACCGAGGCGGACGGCCACGGGCACCCCGGCGATCTCACCGGCGAGTTGCGCGGGCGGATGACGGTGTCCGAACGCCCGTGAGATCAGCCGCGCGCCGCCGGGTCGTGAGCCGATCGAGGCAAGCAGTCGCAGGGCCGCTCGCTGCGAACGGCGTCGGCCGAGGACGGCGGCAGCGGGGCCGCGCAGAGGGTGATACGTCCAGTCCGGCATCAGCGGCCCCCGTTTAGTGACGCGGTCACCCGATCGCCGGGCGGGGTCCAGCCGAGCACCGGCGTCATGGAGCGCAGCGTCGCCCGCGTGGGCGTCAGGCGGGCGGCCACGTCGCGCAGCAACACCGCGGGCGGCCACGACAGTTGCCCGATGGCGCCCAACCGGGCGGAGCGGCGTGTGACGGCCTGGGTCCTCGGGCGGCGCAGCAGGTCGTAGGAGTGAAGCGCCGCGGCCACGTCCTGGGTGCCGTCGAGGCAGTGGGCGAGCGTGACCGCGTCCTCCAGCGCCTGGCACGCGCCCTGCCCCAGATTGGGAGTCATGGCATGAGCCGCGTCGCCCAGCAGCGCGAGCCGGCCGCGGACGAAGGAGGGCAGCGGCGGCAGGTCGTACAGGTCGTGGCGGAGCACCGCGTCCGGGGGGACGGCGGCCAGCAGGGCGGGGACGGGATCCGGCCAGGACCCGAAGCGCCGCACCAGTTCGCCGTACTCGGACGAGCCGAAGACCGTCCCCTCCGGCAGCGACGCCGACGCGAAGCAGTACATTCGCCGGCCCGGCAGCGCCGTATGACCGAACCTCGCTCCGCGGCCCCAGGTCGCCGCGCCCTCGCGGGGCGGCTCGGCGAGCGGCTCGGTGACCATGCGCCAGGCGGTGTAACCGGCGTAGCGAGGCCCGGCCGCATCGGGCCACAGGGCGCGCCGGAGCACACTGCGCAGCCCGTCGGCGCCCACCACGAGGTCAGGCCGCGACTCGCCCCCACAATGATCGACGACCGGACGGTTGGCGACGTCACGGACCGCCGACACCTCGCTGCCCGATCGCAGGCTGTCGGCAGGCAGCGCCTCCGTCAACGCCCGCAGCAGGTCCGCGCGGTGCAGGACCACCAGGGGATGGCCGAAGCGACGTACCAGCTCCGCGTTGTCCGTCCGGGACAGCCAGCGGCCGCGGCGGTCGCGGACGCCGCCCGCGGTCTCGACGGCCCCGGCAGCCCGGACGACGTCGGCCAGGCCGAGCGCCTCGAGCGCGCGCAGTGCGTTCGGCCACAGGGAGATGCCGGCGCCGATCTCAGTGAACTCCGGTGCACGTTCCAGCACTTCGACGCGCCAGCCCCGGCGGTGCAGGGCAAGGGCGGCCGCGAGGCCACCGATCCCGCCGCCGACGATGGTCGCGGCGCGCTGCGGCATGGGTCCTCGCTCCTGGCTCGGGGGCCCCGCCCCCTTCGTCTGGCCGTCGATCAGGCGCCCGAGCGGCATGCGACGAGGCACAGGTCCGACTGAGCAGCGCATCATAGCAACATGTCGACAGGCACCTGTCAACGTGCCGGTGGTGGTCGGCCTGCCCTGCGGTCGCGGGACATCGCGCAGGCCGTTGAAGCCGGTACGTCGGCGATGACGCCGGGTGTCTTCAGCACGCCGACCGCACCATCGCGGGTGGGCATCCGCAGGCCCGGTCAGGGCAGGAGGATCTGCACGGCACCGGTGCGACGCCCCCGATGTGATGCGGACTTCACAAGGAACGCATACTCGGTGATCGCTGCGGTGACATGAACGCGGTGACCGGTGCGCAGCGCCTGCTGAAGGGTTGTAGGGGAAGATGAAGGACGCGAACGAACTGGCCGTTCCGGAAGTGGTGGACAGTCCGTCTGTCCGGCCGCATCCGAGCGGCGGCCTCGCGCAGTGGTTGCTGCGTCACCGGGTGCAGCCGGTCGGACCGGCGGCGGGCGAGGGTCACACCGAGCCGCAGGCATGGTGGAAGGTCATGTGCCTGACCGGGGTGGACTACTTCTCCAGCCTGGCGTACGTGCCGGCGATCGCGGCTCTGGCGGCCGGGGCGGTGTCGCCGCTGGCGACCCTGTTGATCGTGGCACTGACGCTGGTGGGCATGCTGCCGATGTACCGTCGCGTGGCCCGGGAAAGCCCGCACGGGGCAGGCTCGGTGGCGATGCTGGAGGACCTCCTGCCTTTCTGGTGGGGCAAGTTGTTCGTGTTGGTGCTGCTCGGTTTCGTGGCCACCTCCTGGATCATCACCATCACCCTGTCCGCGGCGGACGCCTCCGTGCACATGATGGAGAACCCCTATCTGCCCCATGCCCTGCACGGTCACGAAGTCGCCATCACGGTGGGCCTGTTGCTGGTGCTCGGCGGGGTGTTCCTGCTCGGGTTCAGCGAAGCCGTGAGCGTGGCCATCCCCCTGGTCGCGGTCTTCCTGCTCCTCAACGCGGTGGTGATCGCCGTTGGACTGGTGCAGGTGTTCACCACGCCGGGAGCATGGTCGGCATGGACGCACGCGCTCGCCGAGGGCGGCGGCGGATTCGGTGATCTGGCAGGTCCGGCACTTACGGCGTTTCCGCTGCTGGTGCTCGGCCTCTCGGGTTTCGAGACCGGGGTGAGCATGATGCCGTTGGTGGCCGCCGACGGCGCCGACGCCGAGCAACGCCTGCGCTCACGGATCCGCAACACCCGCAGGCTGCTGACCACCGCCGCGCTCATCATGAGCGTCTACCTGCTGTCCGCGAGTTTCGCGACCACGGTCCTCATACCCCACAAGGAGTTCGAACCCGGCGGCGGAGCCAACGGCCGGGCCCTGGCCTGGCTGGCCCACGAGCACGTCGGTGAGGCGTTCGGCACCGTCTACGACGTCAGCACCATCCTGATCCTGTGGTTCGCGGGAGCGTCCGCGATGGCGGGCCTGGTCAACATCGTCCCCCGATACCTGCCCGACTACGGCATGGCCCCCGAGTGGGGACGCGCGGTACGCCCGGTCGTGCTCGTGTACACCGCCCTGTGCGTGCTGATCACCATCGCGTTCGACGCCGACGTCGACGCCCAGGCCGGCGCCTACGCCACCGGCATCCTGGCCATGATGGTCTCCGGCGCCTTCGCCGTCACCGTCTCGGTCGTACGGCGTCGCCGGCGAGCGCCTGCCACAGGCTTCGCCCTGCTCACCGCGGTGCTCTTCTACGCCCTGGTGGCCAACATCGTCGACAAGCCCAACGGCATCGCCATCTCCGGCATGTTCATCGCCGGCATCATCACCGTGTCACTGGTCTCCCGGATTTCGCGCACCACCGAACTGCGCGCCGACCGCATCGTCTTCGACCCGGTCGCCCGGCAGTTCATCACCGACACCCTCGCCCACGACAATTCGATCAACATCATCGCCAACCGCCGTCAGGCCGGCGACAGTGCCGAATACACCGCCAAGGAACGCGAGCAGCGCGGCAGCAACCCGGTGCCCGGTCCGGCCGACGTGCTGTTCCTGGAAATAGACGTGGTCGACCCGTCCGACTTCAGCGAAACGCTGACCGTGTGCGGCGCGGAAGTCGACGGATACCGGGTCCTGCGCGCCGAGGCCCCGGCCGCCCCGAACGCCATCGCCGCGATCCTCCTGGCCCTGCGCGACGCCACCGACGTACAGCCGCACTGCTACTTCTCCTGGGCCGAAGGCAGCCCGCTGAAGCACATGTTCCGTTACTTCCTGCTCGGCCGCGGTGACACCGCTCCGGTCACCCGCGAGATCATCCGCAGCAACGAACCCGACCCCGAGCGCCGCCCCGGCATCCACGTCGGTGGCTGACCCCGCACGGCCCTCCCATGTCCTCGGGGCGCGGCGAAACGTGTCGCGGCACGTCGTTCTCGGCGACACGGCCCTGGAACGGAAACGGATGCAGGTGGCTGCCCTCTCCCGAATGCGACCTGCCTTCGGTGGGCCGCGCGTCACGGGACTCGGGTAACTCCCTGCGCGGCGGCGGCGATTCGGGGATGCTGGGTGCCCGTGACCGAAAATCTGAGCGAGACAACGTCCGGCAGTGAGGCCAGGGCACTTCTCCGGGTCCTGGACGGACAGCGGCGCCACGTTCTCGGCATCCTCGACGGGCTCGACGCGGCGGAGCTGCGACGGCCCGTGCTGCCTTCCGGATGGCACTGCCTGGGGCTGGTCCAGCACCTGACGCTGGATGTGGAGCGGTTCTGGTTCCGCGCGGTCGTCGCCGGGGACGAGGAGGTCATCCGTGGCCTGTCGAGCGGCGACGAGGCGTGGAAGGTGGCCCCGGAGGTGCCGGCCGTCGACGTGCTCGACCGGTACCGGCAGGAGGCCGAAGTCGCCGACGCCGTCATCGCCTCCACCCCGGCGGACGCCGCGTTGGCCTGGTGGCCTCGCGATCTCTTCGGTGAGCCGCACCTGCACACCGTGCGCGACGTCCTGCTGCACGTCATCACCGAGACCGCGTGCCACGCCGGCCACCTCGACGCGGCCCGAGAGCTGATCGACGGCCGCCGCTGGCTGGTCCTCACCTGAAGATCCCGGTCCAGCTTCGCGCGCCTCGCGCCGAAGCCCCGGCGCCGCTCGCGCCTGCGCGCCGTACTCCCCGAACAGTCGACTCCCGCCGGCGCGGAGTATCCGGAGCGGGAACGGCTGCACGGCTCGCCGCCGACGGGGCCACGGAGCCTCGCAAAACCCGTTGGCGGACGCAAAATCCCGTTGGCGGACACGGCCACCGTTGCTACTCTGCCGGAGGCCGTGCGACAGAACGAGGAGGTGGTACCCGTGAACGCGATATCGACATGGGTGCTCCCCTCCGGAGTCATGGTCGGGCGATAGGTCGTCCGGGAGCGCCGTTCAAGAGCCCTCCCGAAAGGCACGACCGTGCACTTCACTTCCGAACAGCGCCTCGACGACGGCGTCCTCGAGCGCGAATTCACCCTCGGCGAGATCCCCGGCACCCTGTGGACGCCCGGGTCCGCACCGGCCCCGCTGCTCTTGATGGCCCACAACAACGGCCTGCCCAAGGCGGAACCCCGGCTGGTGGCCAGGGCCCGGTACACCGCGGCGCGCGGCTTCGCGGTGGCCACCATCGACGCCGCCGGGTGCGGTGAGCGACCGCGTTCCGCCGCCGACGAGCAGGCCCGTGCGGACCTCCGGCGGGCGATGCGGGCCGGCGAGCCGGTCGACGAGATCTTCGAGTCCCTCATCGGCCCGCTGGTCGAGAACGCGGTCCCGGAGTGGCGGGCCACTCTGGACGCTCTCCTCGAGCTGCCCGAGATCGGCGGCCCGGTCGGGTACTCCGGAGGGTGGACCGCTCTCGGCATTCGGCTGGCGGTGGCCGAGCCGCGTATCGCGGCTGCGGGCTTCTTCGCCGGGGGGTACGTGCCCCGTGCCCAGCGCGAGCAGGCCCGGCAGGTCACCATCCCGCTGCTGTTCCTGCTGCAGTGGGACGACGAGGGAAACCCCCGGCAACGGGCCCTGGACCTGTTCGACGCCTTCGGCAGCAAGGAGAAGACGCTGCACGCCAATCCGGGCGGGCACACCGGCACCCCGTGGTTCGAGCTGGAAGACGGGTGCCGATTCCTGGACCGACACCTGAAGTGAGGCCGGGTCGCCCTGGTCGGCCGCACAGCCGGCCGGGGCTCGCGGGTCCGTCGGGCCACTCCAGGGTTCACGCGGCGCCCTGCCCTCATGGCGGCCGGGCTCGGTTCAGGGCCTCCCTGCCGCTGACAGCAGACGTCGCGTCGAGCTGCCCTTCCTCGGCATTCCGCACCACTCCGGCGACGGTGACGCCCAGGCCCTGCCCGGTGCCCCGGACAACGAATCGGCCGGGTGGCCATCGGCAGCGTTCAAACCGCCGACGGAAGGGGTCGATGTGCGCTTGAGCGGCTCCGGGTGCCAAGATGAAGCAATGTCCAACAACGTATTCTTCGACATCACCATCAACGACCAGCCCGCGGGCCGGATCGTCTTCGCACTCTTCGACGACGTAGTTCCCAAGACCGCCAGGAACTTCCGCGAACTCGCCACGGGCGAGCAGGGATTCGGCTACGAGGGCTCCTCCTTCCACCGGGTCATCCCCGACTTCATGCTCCAGGGCGGCGACTTCACCGCCGGCAACGGCACCGGTGGCCGCAGCATCTACGGTGAGAAGTTCGCCGACGAGAACTTCCAGCTCAAGCACACCAAGCCCGGCCAGCTCTCCATGGCCAACGCGGGACCGAACACCAACGGCTCGCAGTTCTTCATCACCACCATCGTCACCAACTGGCTCGACAACAAGCACGTCGTCTTCGGTGAGGTCGTCGAGGGCATGGACGTCGTGAAGAAGATCGAGGGCCTCGGCTCGGGCTCCGGCACCCCCTCGGCGAAGATCACCATCGCCAAGTCGGGCGTCATCGAGGCCTGATCTTCTCGCGTACGCGTCCGAGCCCGGCGATCTCATGACTCGCCCCGCTCCAGGCGCAGCGAGCCGCCCCAGCCGCTCCGGCTGAAGGCGGGCACGAAACCGCAGGCCGCAGACCGCCCCGAAGATCAGGCAGAGCCGATGTCGCCGGCCGGGGCGGTCGGGTGCGGAACGCCGACGGCGACCGCGTGAGAGAGCACCACAGAGCCGTCCGTCACCTGCAGCGGCTGACCCCGGCCATGATCGTGCCTGCGAGTCGGTGCGCGGTGGTGTGGGGCGTGAGACGGGCGGTCACCAGCGGCTCCGTCCGGTCAGCGGGCATCGGCTGCCTCCGATGTGGTGAGGACGGCTGGCCTGAGGTCTGCGCACACCACTGAGCGAATCCGGTGGCCGGGCCCGCCTGCGGCGAGCGGGCGGCGCCCGAGTCCAGGCCCTGGTCCTTGGCACGCTTCAGGTCGACCATGCCGTCGACGAACGTTTCGTCGAGGCCGTGGCCGAGCAGGGTGGACCGCAGTTCCTCGAACGTCTGGTGCTGGTAGCGGACCGGACGGCCCAGTTCCTCGGTCATGATGCGGGCCAGCTCGCTGGGCGACAGGTCCTGTGGGCCGAGCACCGGAACGAGCCGCACCCTGGCCCGGCTGTGCCGGGTGCTACGGGATCCGCTACTGGTACGGGCGGGCCAGGTGATGGTGCCCACACCCCGCGCCGACGCGCTGCGGGACGAGGCCGCCTCGGTGGTGCCCCGGCTGGAGGCACTGCTCGCCCCGAGCGGCGTGACCGACCTCGCCGCCCTGCGGCGCACCTTCACCGTTCAGGCCTCGGACCTGGTCGGCGCCGCGCCGGCGCCGGGACTGCTCGGGCCGGCCGGACGCCGGGCGCCGGGCGTCTCGATGCGGGTGCTGGCCGAGGAGTGGGAGGCCGGCCCCGCGCTGCGCGAGGGCCGGACCGACCTGGAGATCGGGGCCATCGACCCCGTCGACCCGGAGACGAGGGTCGGGGAGCCGGCCACGCCGCGGATGGCGGCCGGCGTCAGGGCTGGGCATCCACTCACCGAAAAACCCTGCCGCCGCCAGACTGGCCACGGCCGAGCACGTGGCGGTCAGCCGCCGGGGACGCTTCACCGGCCCGCTGGACGTCGCCTTGGCTGAGCAAGGACTCAGCCGGCATGTCAGTGTCGTACTGGCCGGGCATCTGGCAGCGATGGCCCTGGCCGCGGTCGGCGACGTGGTCTGCCCGGTGCCGACCGCGTTGCCGGGCGAGCCCCCTTCACCGCTCAGCGACGCGGCGCACGCCCTGGGACTGCGGCTCCTGGACATCCCGCTGCCGCTTCCACCGCTGACCATCGGCACGGCCTGGCACCCGCGCCACGACGCCCACGGAGCCCACCGCCGGCTGCGAGACCACCGTGCGCCGGTGATGCGCCCGGCCAGAGAGACAGCCCACGGCCCGGGTGTGCGCCGACCCGGGCGGTCGCCCGTTCCGCTTCCACTGACCGACCGGGCCGCGGTCCCTCAGCCGGCCTTGGCCTTGTTCTCCGCAGCCTCGTTCTTCTCGGCCTTCTTCTCGGCCTTCTTCTGCGCCTTTCCGGGCGCCTCCTCGGCCTTCTTGGCCTTCTTCGACTTGCCAGGCTTCTGGTCGGACGTATCCGGCTTCGTGTTCGCCTGCACTCCCCTGTCGGACGCGCTGTTGTGCAGAACCCCGGCAGGCCTGGCCGCTTTCCGGCTCAGACCGTCGGACGCCGCAGCGGCGGCGCTCGTCCTGGAGGCGGCGTCGCGAAGCTGCCCGGCGGAGGCGCTGTGAGTGGTGGGCGGTGGAGCCACAGGTGCCGTGGAGGTGTCGTGCCTTTCCGCCGGGCTGCTGCTTTCCGTGCGGCCCGTTTCGGCGGGTCGGCTCACGGCGCGGGTGGCCTTCCCGTTGTCTCCCGGGTGTGAGGTGCCGTCGGTGACGGCGAGGGTGGCGGCCATGACGGCCGCGAGCGCGACGGTTCCGCCGGCCACCAGGACGCGGCTGTGTGCGGGCGCCGTCTTCGGCGCGGCAGGGTCCGGGGCGGGCAGCGGGTGCGGGTGCGTGAAGTCGTCGTCCTGCGCCCGTTCCCGAACGGGGACGACGGGCGTGACACCCGTGGTGGCTACGGTGGACAGGAGACGGGGCGTGTCGGCGAGGGCGGCCAGTGTCCGGGCACAGGCGAGCGCGGACGGACGGGTCTGCGCGTCCAGGGCGGTCATGTCACGCAGCAGGACGGCGAGTGCTTCCGGCAGGGAGCCCGGCAGTACGGGTGAGCGGTGGAGGCGCGCTATCGCTGCCTCCAGGGGACCGCCGTCGTACTCGAGCCTGCCCGTGAGGCATTCGACGAGCACGAGTCCGAGAGCGTAGATGTCCGCGGGCCGACCGACCGGCTGGCCGAGTACCTGCTCGGGCGACAGGTACGCGGCGGTGCCGATGAGGGTGCCCGTAGCGGTGTGAGTGGTGGCGTCGACCAGCCGGGAGATTCCGAAGTCCGTCAGATAGGTGCGGCCCGAAGCGTCGAGGAGGATGTTGGACGGCTTGACGTCACGGTGAACGATCCCCGCCTCGTGGGCGTGAGCCAGGGCCCCGGCAAGGCCGGCACCGAGGGCGGCGGTCTCTTGGTAGGACAGAGGGCCCTGGGCGATACGGCCTTTCAGCGTGGAGCCTTCGATCAGCTGCATGACCAGATAGGCTCGGCCGTCGTGCCGCCCGGCGTCGTAGGCGGTGACCAGTCCCGGATGCTGCAGCCGTGCCAGGATCACCGCCTCGCTTCCCAGGCCCTCGTCTGCATCGAAGCCGGTGCCGGGCCGGAAGACCTTCACCGCCACGGGCCGTCTCAGACGCAGGTCGAAGCCTCGGTGGACATCCGCTGCGCCGCCCGAACCGATGAGAGCGTCCAGGCGGTAGCGGCCGGCCAGTATCTCGGCGGAACAGCGGGACGCCAGCGCCATGGCTGACTCGCGCAGCCTCATTCCATCTCCCATGCTTCGAAGCCCGATTCCTGCTGGCGCCCGTTGCCGCCCAGGCGCGCTGGACGCAAGTACCCACGAGACGGCCCCCTACCCCACTGATCCACCGACCGCGCCGCCACCACCTGCAGAGGAGCACCCGGGCACCGGCCCGACCCGGACCGGTTACCGCGTCCCAACGCTGCTTTCAGCCTGGCGGTGATCGGCTTCGAGGTCTTCGGTTGCACCGACGCGTCGACGCCGGCGGGACGGATCCCGCGGAAACGAGACATCGGATATCTGCTTCCACAAGGCGGCGCCCTGCACTACGGCCCGCCAACACCTGAGTTTCCGGGCTTCCAGGGCCACAAGTCCGCGGTGGCAGGTGAGGTAGCGGGCCTCGGCACGCGGGGCCGCGCGGCGACACCGAGCGCCAGGCTCAAGCTCTCAAAGATCGACGATTTCTTGACCCGCACCGAGACCTGTGGTCAGCCGCCGATCTTCCCCTCGAGCAGTTCGGCCAGGCGCAGCGGGGTGCGGTCCTCGAACATCGGGCCTATGAGCTGCACTCCGACCGGCAGGCCCTCAGGGGAACGGCCTGCTGGTACGGCAGTGGCGGGGAGGCCGGGCATGGTGGCCAGACCGGCCCAGACGAGCTGGTCGAAGTACGGATACGGGACGCCGTCGATGTCGAGCCGGCGGTCCGACGGATTGGGGTTGTGGTCGTGCGGGAACGCGGGAGTGGGCGTGATGGGACAGACCACGGCGTCGAACTCGGCGAAGAGTTGCCGCCAGCCGTGGCGGTGGAGCTCTCGACGGCTGTTCGCCTCGATCCCGTCGTGGTGGCTGAACACCATGGCGCGCAGCCGCGCCGCATCGAGGCTCTCGTCGTTCGCGCTGAGTCGGGAGGCACGGGTCCGCAGCTGATCGTGTGATTCGACGGGAAAGTGTGCGGTGGAGCCGGAAAACAGCAACTGGGTGTACAGCCCTGCGGCTTCGGTCAGGTCCGGCAGCAGGCCAGTGTGCCGTTCGACGCGAGCGCCGCCGGCGTCCAGCGCGTCGGCCACCCGGTTCACGGCCGCGCGCACAGCGGACCCGGTCGGAATCAGCGGATGCTCCTCAATGACCAGAACCCGGAAGTCGCAGAGCCGTTCATGACGCGCGGGAGGCAGCGTCAAAGCGTGCGCCACCCCGAGGGTCAGCGGGTCCGGTCCGGCCATGACGTCGAGCAACAGCGTGAGGTCGCGGGCACCACGCGCCATCGGACCGACGACGGCGAGGTCGAGTTCGGTCGGCAGTGCCGGCGCGGACGGCGGGACCATACCGCGGTTCGCCGCCAGCCCGAGTGTCGGCTTGTGAGCGTGGATGCCGCAGAGGGCGAGGGCGAGGGCGGTTCACGGTGGCGGGTCCGCGCGCGTTCCGAGCGGATGGCTTTCGCGACGTTCGCCCGGGTCGAGATGATCACCACCCCGGCGGTCCCTCCCGTGCACCTGAGCGGCACTTTCTCCTCGCAGCGCTCACCCGTCTCCCCCGTGATGTGACACCTCCGTCAACCTGTGGCATGCCCCGGTCAAATCTGCGAAGCTTCCTCCCGCGATGACGCAATCGCTGCACGACCCCACGCGGCCGCCCACCGGCACACCCTGGCCGGCCGGGCGTCCACCGAGCAGGCCGGGATCCCGGCCGCCGCAAAAGGAGTTCCGTGTGAGATCGACCCCCCACAAGGCCCTCGCCGCCGGCGTGTTCGCCGTCGCCGCGCTGGCCGCCGTGTCGCTTCCCGTCACCCCGGCCGCCGCCGCGCCCATCGCGGCGCCCCTGGCCGCCGCCTGCACCCCGGCCCAGGTGGTCGCCAACGGCGGCTTCGAGAGCGGCACCTCGTCCTGGACGACGTCCTCGACCAGTGTGATCACCAGCCGCACCGGGCAGAGCGCCCACGGCGGCACCAACTTCGCCTGGCTCGACGGCACCGGCAAAACCCACACCGACACGCTCTCCCAGAGCGTCACCATCCCGTCGGGATGCTCCCACGCCACCCTCACGTTCTGGCTGCACATCGACACCGCCGAGACGACGTCGTCCACCGCGTACGACAAGCTCACGGCGAAGATCGGCAGCACGACGCTGGCGACCTACTCGAACCTGAACAAGGCCACCGGCTTTGTCCAGAAGTCCTTCGACGTGTCCGCCTTCACGGGCCAGACCGTGAGCCTCGCCTTCACCGGTGTCGAGGACTCCAGCCTCCAGACGAGTTTCGTCCTCGACGACATCGCCGTCGACACCTCGGGCGACACCACCCCGCCCGCCGACTCCACCCGTACACCGGCCGCACCGTCGTACACCGTCAGCCTGAGCAGCAACACCAGCGGCACCGGCTGGACCGGGCACGAGAGCGCGACCTTCACCAACGCCTCGGCCACCCCCCTCACCGAGCTGTACCTGCGACTGTGGGACAACTACCACGGCACCTGCTCGGCGATGCCGATCGCGGTCAGCAACATGACCGGCGGCACCGCGGGCGCCCTGTCGGTCGGCTGCACGGCCCTCCAGGTCGCCCTGCCGACCCCGCTGGCGCAGGGCCAGTCGACCACCATCGGCTTCGACCTCCAGATCACCGTCCCCAGCGGCGCCGACCGGTTCGGATACGACGGCGCGTTCAGCATGATCGGCAACGCGCTGCCGGTGCTCGCGGTCAAGGACGGTTCGGGCTGGCACCTCGACCCGTACACCAACAACGGCGAGTCGTTCTACTCCCTGGCCGCCGACTTCAAGGTCACCCTCGACCACCCGACGAGCCTGTCGGTCCCGGCCACCGGCACCTCCGTCGACACCCCCGGCACCAGCGGGCGCACGGTGACCACGGCGACCGCGTCCAAGGTCCGCGACTTCGCCTGGGCTGCGGGGCCGTTCACCAAGATCTCCGGCACATCGGCGGCGGGCACTCCCATCAACATCTACTCCGTCTCCGGCATCAGCTCCTCCAGCGCCCAGTCGATGCTCACCACCGCCAAGTCCGCGGTGGACGCCCACGCGGGCCGTTTCGGCGCCTACCCGTACGGCGAGTTGGACGCCGTGATCGACAACAACTTCTGGTTCGGCGGCATGGAGTACCCGGGATTCGTCCTCGACCTCGTCAGCACCACGGCCCTCACCCATGAGATCGGCCACCAGTGGTTCTACGGGATCGTCGGCGACGACGAGTACAACAACCCGTGGCTGGACGAGGCGTTCACCGACTACGCCACCGACCTCGCCCAGGGACTGACCGGCACCAACTGCTGGAACAACGTCTCCTGGGCCTCCTCGGCGGAGAACATCACCAACTCGATGGCCTACTGGGACGCCCACTCCTCCCGCTACTCCACCGTCGTCTACGGCTACGGCAAGTGCGCCCTGCACGACCTGCGCCGCGTCCTCGGAGACACGGCGATGGCCAAACTCCTCAAGGACTACGCCACTTCGCACTGGTACGGCGTCTCAACGACGGCCGAGTTCAAGGCCGCGGCACAGGCCGCCACGACCACGGACCTGACCTCGTTCTGGACCACGCACCGCATCATCGGCTGACCGGACGGGCGTTCGCCGCGCCGGCCCAGCCGGGCGGCGAGCGCCCCGGGTCCGGTCGGCCGCGTGTCGGTCGGGGCTGCGAACATGTCGGCCGGTCCTGTCGAAGGCGGCTGGAGCGGTGCCGGTCGCGGCCGTATGAGCCATCAACGCAGCCCCGGTCACGGTAGACCACCAGGCTGCCCCCGGCGGTCGAGCAGGGACAGAAACGGTTGTCCCTACTCGTCACCGCCGGCAGCGGCACGACAGCCCCCAGTTCCAGCCGGTCCTGGACACCATCCGCGTGCCCCGGGTCGGGCCGGGCCGACCACGCTCCCGGCCGGACAAGGTCCGCGCCGACCGGCGCCCACGGCTCGCGCGTGAACCGTGCCTACCTGCGCGGACGCGGCGTGCGGTGCACCATCCCGGAGAAGGCCGACCAGATCCGCAATCGACAGAGGCTCGGTTCCCGCGGCGGCCGTCCGCCGAAGTTCGAAAAGGCGACTACAAGCAGCGGCACGCCGTCGAATGCGGGATCAATCGACGGTACGACGAACTCGCCGTCCGCTATCACGTGTCCGTGCTGGTCGCAGCCGTCAACGAGGGGCTATGACCAGCACGGACCCGATTCGTCCTAGCCGTTGATGTCGAGTGCTGTTCCGTACAGCCGGTCCACCTTCAACCGGATGACCACTCGGCGCTCGGCAACCAATTGCTCCAGAAACGCGTCTTCATTCTCCGGCTTCGCAGCTTGCGGGATCATTCCGAGCAGTTCCCGGCCAACCCCATCGCCAGCAACCGTCGTGATCCCCGAGACCTCGGCCTCGCCTTCGGCGACGGCGAACGACCACACGTCGCCGCCCTGCACATGCAGTGAGGCACGCGGATCGCGCCGCAGGTGCCCGACCTTGACGCGGTCGACCGTCGTTGAGAACCGCACGATGCGGGCCTCGGAGTCCCAGCTGTACAGCATGGTGGTCAGATGCGGATGGCCACTGCGCTTGACGGTGGCGAGCGTGCCGAACTGCTGCTTGCCAAGCAGGTTGGAGAGGGCTTCGTCGGACAAAGGGCGAGGCGCTGGTCCTTGAGTCATGACGTGATCAACGTCCATAGCCGCCCTACCATTTCGTGGACACTGTGAGCCCCATCCCCTCTCTCACAACACGCCCTGGTTCCGGTAGCGGAACACGATCCGGCCACGCGTCAGGTCGTAGGGCGGAAGTTCCACCAGTACCCTGTCTTCCAGCATGATCTTGATGTAGTTCTTGCGGATCTTCCCGCTGATGTGTGCGAGCACCTGGTGGCCGTTCTCGAGCTCCACGGTGAACATGGCGCTGCGCAGGCACTCGACGACCTTGCCCTCGACTTCGATGACGTTCTTGCTCTTCGTCATCGCACCAGCTCCAGGTTGCTGCCCGTCGGCCGGGCACCGATGCTCTCGAACAGCGCCGAGGCCGCCTGGTTGGACTCCTGGACTTCGGTCCAGGCCGCGTCGGCCCCGGAGCGGTGCAGCGTCCCGAGCGCGTGGGCCAGCAGCGCCCGTGCGATGCCGCGGCGCTGCTCGCCGGCCCGGACCGCGAGCAGGCCGATGCGCGGCCGGTTCACCCTCACCACGCGGATCAGGCCCAGGTAACGGTCCGGCGCGGCGGCCACCGCGTACTTCGACGGGTCGACGATGGTGTCGTCTTCGGGGCGGGGGATCACCTCCGCGGGCATCGACTGCCACCCGACGCTCGCTTCGACCTCGTCACGGATGGCGCGGTCCACCGCCCGCAGCATCGCTTCGTCCGCCAGACCGGCGGGCACGATCGTCACCCCTGGGGGCGGCAGGACGGTTCCGAGCCCGGTGGCCAGAGGGTCGGTCGGCACGGCGTACTCCCACTCACGGCGGCGGATCGTGAAGCCGGCCCGCCGCCAGCCGGCGGTCAGCTCTACGTCGGCCTCGTCGACCACCGTGTACAAGGGTGTCGGCAGTTCCGCGACCATCGCCTCGGCGAGCCGGTCGAAGGCGGTGGGGTGCCAGGCGTCGATGCTGACGAACAAGCGTCCGTCGGGCCGCTGGTGCGCATGCCCGCGGCCGACCACCAGGTCGTCATCCAGAGCATGCCATTGCCGGTCCGCGACGCGTGTGATCATCACCGCGTTCTCGCCCGGGCCGGATGTGAAAGGCTTCGTGTTCATCGGAGTCCCCTTCCGGGAGTGCCTCGATCTCAGGCGCTCCCGGCGACACCGAACGTCAGCCGTCGGACCGTGACGGGTTGAGGGAGCACCCATGGGTGACTGTGTTCACGGGTCTCACCTCCATACGACGGTTTCGCGGTCCACCGCGAAAGTAGCAGCGGGGCGCCGGCTCACTCAAGTGCTTTTCCACGCCGTAGTGAGGTCGGGGAACGTGCCGTTCACGGCCGCGAGTTGACAGCAGTCGGCCGCCACCCGACACGCGACACCCGACATCCGACACCGAAGCCGACACCAGAACCAGCGCCGGCGCCGGCGCCAACCGCCAACCGATGCCGGCGGCCGGCCCACGAAGGCTCCGACGACTGACCGGTCAGGCAGGCCGGCTGCCGGCGCCCGGCGCGGCGGGCAGCGTCCGCCGGTTCACGGGGAACAGGTGCGCCACGCCCTCCCCGCACAGGTCGAGGGCGAGTTCGCAGAACATGGCGTTGGCCCAGCCGAACCAGTCCCGGGTGAACCTTCCGGGGTCGTCGACGTGGAAGCTCTCGTGCATCAGACCGGTGCCGGCGGTCGTGACCGCCAGTGTCTCCAGCGCTTGCGCGGCGGCGTTCTCGCCGCCGGTCAGGCCTGCGGTGGCGATCGCCAGCGGCCAGACGTGACGGTCGGGCGTATGGGAACTGCCCACCCCGGACGCGTGTCTGCCGCGGAAGAACGAAGGGTTGGCTCCGGACAGCACAAGCCGCCGGGTGGTCTGGTAAAGCGGATCCTCCGGGGTGCACCAGCCGCTCAGGGGGAGGCTCAGCAGGCTGGGGAGGTTGGCGTCGTCGCCGAGCAGCGCCGCCCCGAGGCCGTCGACCTCGTAGGCCAGCGCGGATGCACCGTCGATGTCGACCACCGCGTTCGCCAGGATCCCGGCGTCGATCTCGCCGGCCAACCGCACGCATTCCTGGGCGAGTTCGGCGTCGTGCAGAGCGGACGCGGCCAGATCGGCCAGTCCGTGCAGGCTCGCGGACGCCAGTGCGTTGGCCGGTACGAGGTAGCCGTGCGCGCATGGATCGTCGCTGGGCCGGAAGCCCGACCAGGTCATACCGGTCCGCCCGACCCGGGATCCGCGGCCCCGGCGGGGAAGGCTGTCACCGGCGAAGGGGCCGGTCGGCCGGATGAACCTGTAGGGCGACCGCGCGTGGGACTGCTCTGCCCGCCACATCCGCACGATGCTCCACGCGGCGCGATGGAATTCCTCGTCGAGGTGGTCCTCACGGCCGGTCGCCCGTCTGATCGCGTAGGCCAACTGCACTGGCGCGCACAGGGAGTCGAGTTCGTACTTGCGCTCCCACACCCACGGACCCGGCGTGGGCCGATCGTCCGGCTCGCCGTGCGCACCGGTGGGTCCGTCGTTGAAGGCGTTGGCGTAGGGGTCCAGCAGGACGCAGCGGATCTGGCGGCGTGAGACGCCGACCAGGGCGTCGCCGATCTCCGGATCCGAGGCCACCGCGAGATAGGGGCGTACCTGGGCGGTGCTGTCCCGCAGCCACATCGCCGGGATGTCTCCGGTCCAGACGAAGACCTCCGCTGTCGGAGCGCCCCAACTCATGGACGTGGTCCAGGTATTGGTCAAGCACCTTTCGACGATGTCGGACGCCGGGTTGCCCCGCAGTTCGGTGGCCAGCCGCTGCCCGAGCGCCCTCAGTGACTCCGGAACCGCCCACACTGTTCCGGATCTTGATCCGGGAAACGTTACCATCGCGCCTCTTGACTCCCTCTGTGGCGTCCGCCACCGTGTGATCAACAGGGAATGGAAACGTTACCTTGAAGGAGCTGGCAACCACCAGACGTTCGGGTCCGCCCTCGTCTGCGCCATCGCCAACTCCTCGGAGGGAGAAGGTGAGCGCGTGTGACAGCCACCCCGCACCAAGAGACGCCGACCACCGCACCACCTGCGGGACAGCCACCCGAACAGGAGCGTGGGGGAAGCCGCGGGCGACCGAGGCGCCGGCGACGGAGACGGTCCTCGGACACCCTGGCGGCGTACGTGTTCATGGCACCGGCCGTCGTCGGCTTCACGGCGTTCGTCGTCTATCCACTGATCCGGTCCGCCTACTTCGCCATGACCAGGTACAACGGCCTGTCGGAACCGGAATTCATCGGACTCGACAACTTCCGCAGGATGTTCACCACCGACCCGTCCTTCTGGCCCTCGGTGCGCGCCACTGTGCTGCTCGTCATCCTGTACGTGCCGCTCTCCCTGGTCATCGGGCTGACTCTCGCCGTCTTCTGCAACCAGCGGATGCGGGGCGTGCGGCTGCTGCGCACCCTGTGCTACCTGCCGGTCGTGCTGCCCGTGGTCGCCACGATCACCCTCTGGAAGTTCGTGTTCAACCCGCAAGTGGGCCTGGCCAACCAGGTGTTGACCTGGCTGCACCTGCCCACCAGTGAGTGGCTGTCCGGTTCGGGCTCGGCGATGCCCTCCATCGTGATCGTCATGCTGTGGAGCGTCGGCTCCACCATGATCATTTTCCTTGCCGCACTCCAGGCGGTCCCCACCGAGCTCTACGAGGCGGCCAGGCTCGACGGCGCCGGACCCAGGACCGTGTTCTTCCGGATCACCCTCCCGCTGATCAGCCCCATCATGGTCCTGCAGGTGGTCCTGCAGATGGTGACCGCCCTCCAGGCCTTCAACCAGCCGAAGATCCTCTCGCCGGACGGCCTGGGCGGGCCCGGCTTCAGCACCAGGACGCTGATGCTGTCGATCTACAACAACGGCTTCCCCAGACTCGGGCAGGTCTCCCAGTTCGGCTACGCCTCCGCCCAGGTGTGGGTGCTCTTCCTCGCCATCGTCGTCGTGATCGCCGCCACCGCCCGCTTCTCGTCGATTTGGACCTACAGTGACCACGTCTCCTGACGTTACGAGGGCTCCGGCAACCACGCCGACGGCAGTCCCGGCAGCGAAGCCGCGCGGCAGGACCGTACGCAAGGCAACCTGGTACGCCACCGCGCTGCTGATCTGCTCGGTGATGATCCTGCCCATCCTGTGGATGCTCACCGTCGCCCTGAAGGGCCCCTCGGCGGTGTTCGAAGTCCCACCCAGGCTGCTGCCCCACGAGTTCCACTTCAGGAACTTCGTCGACGGGCCGAAGGCGATCCACTTCCCGCGACTGCTGCTCAACTCCGTCGTCATCACCGCCCTGTCGGTGGTCGGCGGCGTGATGACGTCGATGATGGCCGGATACGCCCTGGCCCGGCTCCGCTTCCCCGGCCGTAAGGCCTGGTTCTACGTCTTCGTCGGCAGCATGCTGCTGCCCCCGGTGATCGGCATCATCCCGCTGTTCCAGCTGTTCAAGGACATCGGCTGGTACGACACCTGGCTACCGCTGATCGTCCCGGCCTTCCTGGGCGGCAATCCACTGTTCATCTTCCTCGCCCGCCAGTACTTCCTGTCGATCCCCCACTCCATCGACGAGGCGGCCAAGGTCGACGGTGCGGGACACGTCCGGATCTTCGTCAGCGTCATGCTCCCGATCACCAGGCCGGCCTGGATCACCATGTCCATCCTGGCCTTCCAGATGTCCTGGAACGACTACCTCAACCCACTCATCTATCTGTACTCGTCGCAGAAGTGGCCGCTGAGCGTCGGCATGGCCTCCTTCGTCACCTCGTTCGCGGGCCAGACCCCGGACTGGAACCTCTGCATGGCCACCAACCTGCTCTACATGCTCCCCCCACTGGCCGTGTTCTTCGTCGCCCAGCGCTACTTCATCCAAGGCCTGAGCGCCCTGGGCACCGTCAACCAGCGCTGATGCGCACAACGAGCCGAGTACGAGCCACGTACCGGCCATGTACCAGGAGGACCAGGTGAAACGATCGACCCATGTCGCCGGAGCCTTGCTCACGGCGGGCGGACTGCTGCTGACCACGGCGGCCTGCGGCAGCTCCTCCGGAAAAGAGACCGACGGCAAGGCGACGGTCACCGTCATGACCTGGGAGTCCAGCGCGACCAACCAGGCCATCGACAAGGCCCTGGCCGGCTTCCACGACCCGAACATCACGGTCAAACGCATCGACACACCCAACGGCAACTACAGCGACAAACTCGCGGCGCTGACCCAGGCCAAGAAACTCCCCGACCTGTTCTGGTGCGGCAACGACACCGAGCAGCAGTACACCAGCCAGGGCCTGCTCACCGACTGGGCCTCACGGCTGTCCGGGTCCGGCGACTTCGGCGCCGGCAGTTTCGTCTCCTCCACCATGAAGAACTGGAAGACCGCCGACGGCAAGATCGGCGGCGTCCCCTCCCTGATGAACACCTACGGCGTCTGGTACGACATCGACGCCTTCAAGGCCGCCGGCATAGCCGTGCCGACCTCCGGGTGGACCTGGGACCAGATGTTCGAGGCCGCCTCCAAGCTGCACCAGAAGGGCGCCAAGTACGGTCTGGTCGCCGACGCCATGACCGGCCAGGACGGCCCCTTCACCCTCAGCACCTACTCCCTGTCCGCCGGCGGCGCGCCCTTCACCGACTCCGTGCACCAGCCCACCAAGGCCACCATCGACGCGACGTACACACAGGGCGTCAGCAAACTCGCGGCCGGCATCAAGAGCGGTGCCATCGCACCCCCCGGATACGACGTCAGCAACCAGCAGTCCCTGTTCGCCGCCGGACAGATCCCGATGGTGTGGAGCGGCCAGTGGCTGGCGGCCGGCTTCCTCACCGACAAGCCGAAGATCAAGTACGGCTTCGCGCCCATCCCCCAGGCCGGCAAGCCGGCCACCCTGTACGACGCCGTGGGCATCTGCACCCCCTCGTACACCGAGAACGCCGACGCCACCTTCAAGGTCCTCAAGTACCTCGACTCCACCGTCTGGACCAAGGTCCTCCCCGACTCCCCCGTGGCCGCACCGGCCTACCTCTCCGCCCAGGACGCCTACTTCGGCGCCCTCGACAAGGCCGGACTCACGACCGTCGCGTCCACCGTCAAGTCGGAGCTGAACACGCCGACCAGCATCGGCGTGCGCTTCACCACCCAGTGGGCCAGCCAGACGAGCGACCTGATCACCGCCTACTGGCCGGACATCCTCCAGGGCAAGAAGCCGCTCACCGACCTCCAGACCATGACCGGCAAGATCAATGAAGTGATCAAGAGCAACAGGTAGCCAGGGACCGGAGGACCGGGACAGGAAAGTATTCTTTAGCCCGGTCCCGGCCCTCCGGCACACGATGGAAAGTTGGTCCTCCCCCCGCGTGAGCAGTCGTCCCCCACACCGTCAGAGCACCCGGCCCACGATGCGCGACGTCGCCGAGCGGGCCGGGGTCGCCGTCGTCACGGTGTCCCGAGTCGTCAACGGCATCGGCACGGTCCGCGAGGAGACGGCCGACCGTGTGAACGCGGCGATCAACGCCATCGGGTACCAGCGCAACGAGATCGCGCGCTCACTCCGGCCCGGACAGAACTCCATGACCCTCGGGCTGCTCCTCGGTGACCTGACGAACCCGTTCTACGCGTCGCTCGCCAAGGCCGCCGTCGAGGTGGCGAGCCAGGCCGGTTACGCGGTCGTTCTCAGTACGGCCGACGAGGACCCGGAGGTCGAACGCCGCGCGGTGGGCGAACTCATCGGACGGCGCGTCGCCGGGCTCATCATCGTCCCCGACCAGGGCGACCACGCCTTCCTCAACGAGATCAACGGGCACGACCACGTACCCATCGTCTTCGTCGACCGGCCCGCCACCGGCGCCGAGGCCGATGTCGTCCTCCTCGACAACGAGGACGGCGGACGCAAAGCCACCCAGCACCTCATCGACCACGGCCACGACCGGATCGCCGTCCTCGTGGCCCCCTCGTACTACACCACCGGCAGACGACTGCGCGGCTACCGCAAGGCCCTGCGCGGCAGCGGCATCACCCCTGACAGCGGCCTGATCGTCACCCTGCGCCGCGGCACCACCGAGGAAGCCTCCGCCGCCACCCACACCCTGCTCACGTCGGACCGTCCGCCGACCGCCATCTTCTCCACCACGGGCTTCGTCACCGAGGGCGTCCTGCGCACCTGCCGGCAACTCGGGGCGACGGTCGCGGTGGTCGGCTTCGACGACTTCAAGCTCGCGGACATGCTCCCCACCCCGGTCACCGTGGTCACCTCGGACACCGAGGAACTGGGCCGCCACGCAGCCCGCCTCCTGCTCGACCGCATCAACGGCGACGACGCCCCCTCCCGCCGGACCGTCCTCCCCGTGCATCTGATCGCGCGAGGCACGGGGGAGATCCGGCGCCGGTAGTCAGTAGAGCGTCTTCCACTTGGCCGAGGGCCATGCGAGCACGGCGTAGATCTGCGCCAGTGCCGCCTGCTGGATCGCCTGCGTGCCGCCGGCCGTGTCGAAGTGCACGAGGCCGGTGGCGGGATCACGCATGGTGGACCACACCTGGTCGGCGTAGTCGGCCATCGCCTGCGGATACGCGCCGTCCCTGGTCACCGACGCGAGGAGCAGCAGGTTCTTGAAGAAGATCGAGTTGAAGAACACGGGCTGCGTGTGGAGCCTCCCCTGCGTGACGTAGTAGTCGTACGCGGCCTCGGCGATCCGCTCGGCCTGGCGCAGGTAGGCCCGGTCGTGGGTGGCCTGGTAGAGCAGGACGTGGACGCCGACCGGGACGCCCTGGTTGTAGGACCACATGGTCTTCTCGATGGTGCCCTTCAGGTCGAGGTGGTCCCAGTACAGACCGCTCGGGCTCTGCAGGTGCGCGTTCGTCCACTCGACGAATCGTTTCGCCCAGGTCAGGTGGTCCGCCTGGCCGGTGATCTGGTGCAGGCGCAGGCCGAGTTGGGCACCCGGCATGTTCGAGACGGTGTTGCGGTCCTGGCTCCAGCCGGCCTGGGTCCAGAACACACCGCCGGGAGCGGCGTGGCTCGTGTCGGTGTCCCAGCCCGACTTGACCAGGGCGAAGATCTCCTTCGCGCGTGCCAGAGCGGCGGTGTCACCGGTCTGAAGGTGGCGCTGGACCTTCGCCAGGCCGACCCATTCGTTGTCGTCGTAGAACATGTCACCGCCCCCGCCGTAGGGGGCGATGGGGTAGGAGGCGTATCCGGGCAGCTTGGTCGTGCCTCCGCCGGGGTTCCAGTAGTGCTCCTGCGCCGTCGCCCGCCGGGCCAGCTCCGACTCGTACGTGGCGTCCACCGCCGTGAGGTCGAGTGCGGCGATGTGCGCCTGGGAGAAGGGCCATTCGTAGGAGTACGCGTTGTCACCGTCGGCCGCCGGGTACTGCTCGCGGACCAGTCCGGAACCGTCCTTCGCGTCGAAGCCTCTCCTGAGCGCGGAGTACGCGGCGGTGGCGCGTGACAGCGCCCGGCCCGGGCCCGGGCGTTCCGCCGCGGCCGCCGAGGTGGTGGCCATCGCGGTCATGGCGGCGAGGCCGGAGCCGACCAGCATGGCCCGGCGTGAGGGATACATGGACATGGGGAGTGCCTCCGTGGATGTCGATGAAAACGTTGTCATGGAAACGTTGTCATTCGGCCATCGGGGCGTCAACGCCTGCGACAGGACGAGTATGCGGGGCGCGTGAGGTACCGGATCACCGCGCGGTACCGGCCCGCTGATGACCGGTTCGACCGGAGCCGCAACTCAGAGGTCGCGCAGATAGGCACGCATTCATGGGCGGCGGTGCGGGCGTTCGTCCCAGCGGTGGGTTGTCCATGCCTGGCGGATCAGGTTACGTACGGTGATGACGGCGTGGGCCAGGTCGAAGACGGCATCGATGACGGTGGCCCGGCGCTCGTAGCAGCGGGCGAGGCGGTGGAAGGCGTTCTGCCAGGCGTGGTGCGCTCCACGTGCCACCTCTGGCTTGCCTCCCGGGCAGCAGGGCCGCGAATTGGCCCCCGAGTGGTTCGGTCAGCCATGACGGCAGCACAGGCACAGGTCTCCCCAGTGATCACAGAGCGTCGCAGCTCCATGATCACTGGGTCCTGTGCCTGTCCTGCTCCAGGGGGCTCCAACGCACTCCGCTTGATCCTCATCAAACCGCGCCCTGGGCGGCTCGTATATCGTGGTTGTCTGCCAGGAAGTCGCTGATCCGGCGGTTCGTCTGCGTGGGCACGGCGGTGGGCATAGCGAAGTGGGTGAGCTCGGTGAGGATCTCGATCCGGGCTTCCGGTACGGCCTTGCGGGCGCGGGCTGCGACTTTCGCGGCGTCATGGGCGTCGCTGCGGCCGGCGAGAAGGACCAGGAGCGGGACACTCAGCGCCGTGGGGTCAGGGCGGCGGCCGACGACCAGTTTCCGGTTCGTGAAGCCCGAGACCGCCAAGGCATAGAGCTGCTTCCAGCCCAGGTCGGTGTCCGTGCCCGCCGTCTCACGGTCCAGATACGCGCCTGCGCGGGCTTGAGTCGGGCGGAGCAGCATCGGCAGCGAGCGCAGCAGGAAACCCGGGCGGAAGTTGGCGAAGCACTGGGTCGGGTCGAGCAGTACCAGCCGATCCACTCGCTGTGGGGCGTGCAGGGCGTAGGTCAGGGCCATCCAGCCGCCGTAGGAATGACCCAGCAGGTGCGCGCGCGACACGGTGAGGCCGTCGAGCAGCGCGTCCAACCAGGCCATCAGGTCGGTGATTGTGCGCAGCGGGCGCCCGCTGGGGATGCTGCGTCCGGCGTCGCCGAGGATGTCGACGGCCAGCACACGGTGGCGCATGCCAAGTGCCGGAGCATTGGCGAACCAGACGGCGCCGGTTGAACCGCCGCCGTGCAGGAGCAGAACGGGGGTGGCTCCGGCCGGGCCGTAGGCATGGACGCGGGTGGTGCCGTATGGGGTGGGAACGTCGATGTCGGTGGTACCAGTGGGCCAACGGGCGAGCATTGCGTCGTAGGCCGCGAAGAACTCTTGGGATGAGGACACTACGAACCCTCCGGGGAATCATCTCGTTGACCAGTTCTCTCGCTCGGCGAGATACTAGCCCGGTGAGTGATGACAACGACCCCGCGCTGCGACTGGTCCATCTTCTGCGCGCAGTGACCGTGGAATTCGATCTGCGTGGCGCGGAATTCGCCGCGCGAAACGGCCTGCATCCCACCGATCTGCGGGCCCTCATCAACCTGCTTGACGCCGACCGGGCGGGCACCGACGTCACCCCGGGACGGCTCGGTGCGGCGCTGCGGCTCAACTCGGCGGGCACCACTGCCCTGCTCGACCGGCTGGAGCGCCTGGGGCTCGTCTGTCGCAAGCGCGATGAGAACGACCGGCGACGCTTCCTGCTGACGGTCGAACGGAAGGCTCTGGAACTGGGCTGGTCCTTCTTCGGCTCGCTCATCGCCAACCTCGTCGATGCGGCCGAGGACTTCACCGCGGGTGAACTGGACATCGTTCACCGCTATCTCACCGCTGCCCTTCGAGCAGCCGCTACGGCCTGCGACGCGTCGACGCCCGCAGCCACCGCCAGCAGGCCGCCGACACCGCAGCGATTCGGCCAGCCATAAGGGCAGCAAAGGTCAGCGATCGCAGAGAGCGCGCAACTCCATAATCGCGAAACCTGGCCTGTCCCGTCTGCAGCCGAGCCCGTCTGCCGCCTATCTGCGTGACCTCTCAGTCTGCGGGTTCGGGCTGAGGGAGGCGACCTGGGCCTCAGCTTGTTTTCATGGTTGATGAGCTTTGAGTTGATTACGTTCAGCGATGCTCTCGGGGCGTCTGGTCGTTTTGCCCACGTCGTAGCGGGTGGCGGGGCGCCGGTTCTTCGAGCCAGGTGGGCGTCCTGGGCCGGGAGTTGAGGGTTTGGGTCGCGAGCCGGACTGTGCAGGTGAGGACGGAGGTTCCAGGAGGTAGGCCATGCGCGGGGCGTCGTTGCGCGCGATGACGATCCGCAGGATGTCATCGATGTAGCGCGTCTCGGCGTCGTTGTGGAGACGATCTTGAGGGACGGCGTACTCGAAGAGGTCACCCTCCAAGCGGTGGACCACGAGGCCCCTGGCGATCCGGGCGAGCTCGCGCGGATCGGCGGGCAAGGCGGCGTACAGCCCTGCGAGGTCTCCGGGGTCGGAGAACGGGCTCTGTGCGGCGTAGAAGGCGGCGGCGTCCGAGGCAGGGTTAGGGATTGACATGCGCGCCACCGTGCCAAATTCCTCTTACGAATGTCCATGGATGAACCCATCCACATGCAAGGGTCGTCTGCCCGTCCCACACATGCCCGCCAGGCGACACGTCTGAGTGGTTCGTCGTTCGAGCTCAGAGGTTGAATGCCAAGCTCAGAAGCTGTGTCTGGGCCGCACATGACAATCTGAGTGGTGCTTTCGGTGCAGGTCATGGGCCTGTCGAGCTCGCTCTCGACGGATTCGACTGGCACCCGATGTGGAGGTCACAGGTCGCGCGTCCTTACGTGCAGGTGACCGGCGGCGGGGTAAGCGGGCGGTGCCGCGGGCAGGAGTCCGGTCAGTTCGTACCGGCTCTTACTCGCGACGCGGCATGACGCCGTGTTGTCCACCTGGTGCATTAGTTCAAGGCGCGTCAGTCCGTCACCAGGGAAGGCGGTGAAGGCCCAGTCCGTGAGTGCCTGCAGTGCCCGGGGGGCCACTCCCCGGCCGCGCGCGTGCGCCGCGGTCCAGTAGCCGACCTCGGCGGACGAAGCGCCGGGAGTGACGTTCTTGAGCACCACATGACCCGCCAACTGTCCCTCATCACCCGGAACTTGGGCCTCGACGATGGCGAATCCGAAGCGGTCTCCCGTCTCCCATCCCCGTTGCTGATGTTGAACCCACCGTGCCGCGCTCACCTCGTCGTTCACAGCTGAACTCGTCCAGCGGCGCAGGGCCTCATCGCAGGCCAGATCAACCAGGCCAGCAGCGTCCGCCGGGTTCCAGGGACGAAGTATGAGAGCGGGGGCTGACGGTGTGGCGTCTGCCTCCAGTCGTGCAGCAATTCTGTTCATCGGCCGAGAGTATGTCGCATCTGCTTCGGGAAGGCGCGAGGGCCCCGGCGTTGACCTACGGTGACGCCATGGCAAGGGACGGAGTGCCCTGCCTGAGGCTCGTTGTAGTCGCCGATGACCGAGACGCAGGGCCTCGGTTGTGCCGTGGGTGCGGTGGTCGGCTGGTGCCGGCGGCGAGGGTGACGGCGGTGTTCTGTTCGTCGGCCTGCCGGTCGCGGCACGGGCGGCGGATGCGACGGGCTCGGGCGAGGACCGAGGCGGTGACGGTCGGCTTGACACCCGTCCGTCCGGAGTGGGGGACGTCATGGACGGTCGGACATCAAGCCTCGGCAAGGTACGACGTCAAAGCCAGCGGCCCCGGCCAGGGCCTGCCCCCTTCCGGGCCCCGTTCGCCGCCGAGGACGACGAGGACTGACAGCCGGCACATCCGACCGACCCGGTCTCGTCGCGCCCCGCGAGGGGCCTGGCACCCGACGTGTGTGACGCCTTCACGGCAGGTGTCACAACAAGTCGCGTGCGCCCTCCTGGGCGGGGGCCTGGGATGCCGGGTGTTCCAGGCCGTCGGCCGGGGTGGCGGCACGCAGCGCCGCTTCGATCCGGTGGTTGCTGGTCATGGATGCCGTGACGGCCGTCATCGCCAGGAGGAGGCCGGCGGCGGCGTAGAGCGGGGTGCGGATGTCGTACGTGGTGGCCAGCCAGCCACCGAGGAACGCCCCGACGGGGGCGGCGCACATGGCCAGCATGCGGGAGGTGGAGGCGACCCGGCCCATCAGGTGAGCCGGGACGATCGTCTGCCGCAGGGAGGGACCGAGCACCATCGTGGCGCCCATGCCTGCCCCGCAGACGGCGAGCGCCAGCCCCGCCACGTACGGGTTCGGGGCCGCGGCCAGGCCCAGGATGGCAAGCCCTTCGACGGCGGCCGTGCAGGTCAGCGCGGTGCCGGTGCCGAGTCGTCGGCCGAGGTGGGAGGCGATGCCGGCGCCGAGCAGACCGCCGGTGGCCTCCGCCGTGAGGAGCAGACCGAAGCCGTAGGTGTCGATGCCGAGGCGGTCGTGCGCGAAGAGGGCGAGGACGGTCTCCACGGCGAGGAAGGCGACATTCCCGACCGCCGGGCGGAGCGCGAGCCCGAGCAGCACCCGGTCCCGGAAGACGTACGAGGCTCCGGCCCGCGCCTGCCGAAGCAGCGACTCGCGGGCCTTTGGCACGGGCCCGGGCATGGCGGGCAGCGTACGTACGAGCAGTGCGGAGAGCATGAACGACACCGCGTCGGCCAGCAGCGGAACCGCCCGCCCGAGCGCGAGCAGCGCGCTGCCCGCGGGCGGCCCCGCGAAGCCGGACATGGCGGTCTGGGCGCCGCGCAGGCGGGAGTTGGCGCGCTCCAGGAGTGCGGGGTCGCGGCGGAGCAGATCCGGCAGATAGGCCGTGGCGGCCGTGTCGAAGAAGAGGCCGCCGACGCCCAGCAGGAAGGCGACGGCCGCGAGCAGCGGAATGCTCAGCACGTCGAGCGCGGCCGCCGCTGCCGGTATCGCGAGCAGCACCGCACGTGCCGTGTCCGCGACCCACATCGCGCGCCGGCGGTCCCAGCGGTCCACCAGCGCACCGCCGAGCACTCCTAAGAGCAGCCACGGCAGCGTCCCGGCGGCCGTGACGACGGCGAGCGCCATCGGATCCCGCGTCAACGTCAACGCGAGCAGCGGCAGTGCGGCATGCGTCACCCCGTCGCCGAGCGAGGAGATCGTCTGCGCGGTCCACAACCGTCCGAATCCGGTCGGCAACTTCCTTGTGTCGATAGTCACTTGGCGCCCCCTTCGGTCTGCTGGCCCTGCGCCGGGTGGAACAGTGCGAAGACGAGGGACGCGTCCGGCAGTGACGGATCGGAGAGCTCCCGGTACTCGTCCGCCAGTGCCTGCAGCCGCGCTCCCAGCTGGGCGAACTGGTCCTCGGTGAGCCGCAGATGCGCCATCCGCACGTGCCGCTCGCCGTCCGCGGGCGCCGCCTCCAGGTCCGCCACCGCATGCCGCATCAGCACATCCGGCCCTCCCTCGCCCGGGTCCGGCAGCGCGATCGCCCGGGCGGCCATGGCGTAGTACCGCTCGGTGACGCCCCGGACCTTCCGCGTCCGCACCACCTTCACCAGGCCGGCCCGCTCCAGCAGCCGCACGTGATAGCTGGAACTCCCCTTCGCAAGGCCCACCCGGGCGGCGATCTGCGTGATCGTCGCCGGCTCGAAGCGGAGCACGGCCATGATCCGGTGGCGCGTCAGATTGGAGACGGCGCGCAGCTGGTCGTCCGTGGTGACGTGAAACGTCTCCGGGAGGTCATCGGTAGGCATGCGAGCAATGGTCAACGATTCTTGACCATTGCGCAAGGGGATGCGCACCAACCTCCAGGGAGGAGGCGTACGGCATCGCCGAGACGGAACTGACGCCATGGCAGCCCCGGTCACCGCCATCACTGCGCAAGACCGTCAACGCCACCCAGCACACCGGTCCGAGTTTCGCGTGGAGTCGCCCCCTCCTGCCGGAGACGCCTCGTGACCTCGTCATCGCGACCTCAATGCCCGCTCTACGGCGGTGAATCCGGGCCGCTCGACCGTCGGGCCCGGAACGGGACACCCAACGCGCGGACACCACGGCCCTCTTGACCCTGGTGCGAGCATGACCGACGGTGTGGTGGCCGGGACGCCATCGCACAGGAGTCGCACGTGAGACGTTTCAGAACGCACGTCGCAGTCGTAGCCACTGCCGTGGCAGCACTCATCGGAGGTTCGAGTGGAGTCGCTTCCGCCGCTTTGACAACGTTGTCTACGCCTGGAAGCACCGAACTCGTCGCGGATCCGACGGAGTTCGTGGACCCGCTCATCGGAACGGGCAACGGCGGGCAGTCGGTCGGCGAGATCAACAACTTCCCGGGTCCGTCAGCCCCGTTCGGCATGATGCAGTTCTCGCCCGACACGGAGGGCTCCTACGCCGGGTACCAGTACCACAGCACCAGGCTCAGGGGCTTCAGCCTCAACCACGCGTCCGTCGGCTGCACCGCCTTCGGTGACGTGCCGCTGATGCCGATCGCGGGGGACGTCGGCACCGCCCCATGGAACCGCACCGAGTCGTTCACGCACACCGACGAGAAGGCGGAGGCCGGCTACTACGCCGTGACCACCGGCGACGACGCCACGGTGCGCACCGAGCTCACCGCCACCACCCGCACAGGACTGGCCGCGTTCACCTTCCCCGCCGACACGGGGAAGAAGGCGCAGGTTCTGGTCAAGGGCGGCGGCAGTCTCGCGGGTGACAAGAGTGCCGATCTGACGATCTCCGGTGACCGCCGGGTCACCGGATCCGCCACCACGGGCAACTTCTGCGGCAAGGGCAACGAGTACACCGTGCACTACGCGATCACCTTCGATCGCCCGTTCGTCGCGCACGGCACCTGGGACGGCGAGGCGGTGACCGCGGACGGAGATGCGGTGGACTCCCCCAGGGCAGGCGCCTATCTGACCTTCGACACCGGCGACGAGCGCACGGTGCGCGCGAAGGTGTCCATGTCGTACGTCTCGGTGGCCGGCGCCGAGGCCAACATGGCCGCGGAGATACCCGGTTGGAATCTGGACGACGTCCGCAAGCAGACCCGGGACCAGTGGAAGCAGGCGCTGCGCAAGATCCGTGTCGGCGGCGGCGAGACTGGTGAGAGGAAGATGTTCTACACGTTCCTCTACCACTCGCTTCTGCACCCGAACACCTTCAACGACGCAGACGGCCGCTACATCGGCTTCGACGACAAGGTCCGCACCCTGCCCAAGAACCGTACGCAGTACGCCAACTTCTCCGACTGGGACACCTACCGCTCGCTCGCGCCGCTGCAGGCGATGCTGTTCCCCCGGCAGGCCGGTGACATGGCGCAGTCGCTCGTCCACGACGCGGAGCAGGGAGGCTGGTGGCCGCGCTGGCCCCTCGCGAACGACTACACCGGCCAGATGACCGGCGACAACTCCGTCCCGTTGGTCGCGAACCTGTACGCCTACGGGGCACGCGACTTCGACCTCGATGCGGCGCTGAAGTACCTGGTCAAGGGCGCGACTTCGGTGGACCGCACACCGGGCGCCTACCAGGAGCGGCCGGGCGTGGAGGACTACATGGAGCGGGGCTACGCGAACAACAGCACAGTGCGCGGGGACCACGCACGCGTCGGCGCCTCCGTCACTCTCGAGTGGGCGATCGACGACTTCGCCATCGCGCAACTGGCGCGGGCCGCCGGTGACCGCGACACGGCGCGCACCTTCACCCGCCGCGGCCAGAACTGGCAGAACATCCTCAACCCGGCCACCGGTTACCTCTCCCCGCGTGGAGAGGACGGTCTCTTCCCTGACGGGCCCGGCTACCAGCCGCCGCCGGAGGGCAAGTTCGGCCAGGACGGCTTCGACGAGGGCAACGCGGCCCAGTACAACTGGCTCGTCCCGCAGGACACCGCCGGCCTGGTCCAGGCGATGGGAGGACGCGAGGCCGCGGCGAAGCGGCTCGACGCCTTCTTCGGCAAGCTCAACGCGGGGCCCAACGAGCCCTACATGTGGGCGGGCAACGAGGTCGACTTCGGTGTCCCCTGGGTGTACAACCACCTCGGGCAGCCGTGGAAGACGCAGAAGAAGGTCCGCGCGATCGCGACCAGCCTCTTCAGTCCCACCCCCGACGGCGAGCCCGGCAACGACGACCTGGGCGCCCAGTCCTCCTGGTACGTCTGGGCCGCCATGGGCCTCTACCCCGCCACACCGGGCACCGCGGACCTGTCGGTGCACAGCCCGCTCTTCCCGCGCTTGGTCGTGGATCTTCCGGGCGGCGGACGGGACCTGGACATCCGCGCTCCGCGGGCGGCGGCCGGCACACCCTACGTCCACGGGCTGCGACTTGACGGCCGTCACTACGAGCGCACCTATCTGCCGAAGTCAGCGGTGACGAAGGGGGGCCGACTGGACTTCGCCCTGTCCGGCACACCGGACAGGAGCTGGGCCGGCTCCGCGCAGGCGGAGCCGCCCTCGTACCGCGAAGGGGAGCAGGACTTCCTGGCGTACGCGGCACAGAACCAGGTGACCGTGTCCCCGGGCGGCGAGGGCACGAAGCTCACCGTGCACGGGCAGCGGCTGGCCGGGCACGACCGTACGCTGACGGTCGCCGTGGACGCCCCGGCGGGGCTGACCGTGTCGGGCGGCAGGATGACCCTCGCGCCGGGCACGGGTTCGGGTACCGCCGAGTTGACGATCAGGGCGGCGGCCGGAGCGGACCCGGGCTACCACAAGGTGCCGTTCACCGTCCGTGGCCGCAGCGGTGACGTCGTCCACCGCACCGTGATCGTCCTCGTCGCCGGGGAGGGCGGCGTCACCGCTGCCCTGAGTGACGCGTACACGGCGGTGGGGGTGTCGAGCGACGACACGCCGGCCGCGGCCGACCTCGACGGCGCGGGCAACAGCTACTCGCGTCAGGCGCTGGCCGCGGCCGGCCTCAGGGGTGGTGCCACGGTCGACGTGTCCGGGACGAAATTCGTCTGGCCCGGGCCGCCCGAGGGCCGCCCCGACAGCATCACGGCGAACGGCCAGCGCCTCGATGTGGCCGCCGACACCAGGGGCACCGGGCGACTGCTCTTCGTCGGTTCGGCCACGAACGGCGATCACAGGGCCAGCGCGACGGTCACCTTCACCGACGGCACGACCGCCGAGGCGGATCTCTCCTTCGGCGACTGGACCCGGCCGGGCGGCGGAACCGCTCCGGTCTACGGCAACTCCGTCGTGGCGAGGACGGAGTATCGCAACAGCGCCCGCGGAAAGGGCGACCCGGCGTTCGTCTTCGCCACGAAGCCCTACGAGGTGCCGGACGGCAAGCAGATCAAGTCCGTCACCCTCCCGAAGGAGGCAGAGCTGCACGTCTTCTCGGTGGGCCTCGGCTGATTCCCCGTGGGCTGGAGTGCGGGCATCTGCCTCCAGCCCACGGACACCATGGGCTGGTCCAGACGGCCGGAACGACCCCGTACGGACGTCGTGCTCCCGTCGCGGCTCGGCCACGGCGCGGACGGCAGATCCCGAGAACGCTCGGAGAGCCCGCCCGCCGGCGCGTGACTGAGCACGGAAGCACCGCCAACGAAGGGCGCCTTCGGTACGGAGGCCGCACCACCACCTCGGCTCCGGCCGTTCCGCCGGCGCTCTCCCCCATCTGCCGGCCCGGCGGGAAGCGGGCGCCCCGGGGTCAGGCCGGACCCGGGGTGGCCGGACCCCTGACCCCGGGGCGGCCACCCCGGAGGGCACCCACGTGCACAGACCCCGCTCTCAGGCCCCCGCGGGCTCCGCGTCCGGGGTCGGCGCGGTGAGGTATTCCTCGGTGATCTCCCTCGGCCCGAAGGGCCAGACCTTCTCGAAGCGGGCCCACAGCGCGTACGCCACGATGCCGAGGGCCAGCCAGGCCAGCGACCATTCGATGGGGTGGCGGCCTGGAGAGTTCTTGTCGGCATAGCCGTAGATCACCAGCCAGCCGACGAGGGCGACCAGGCTGGGCAGGGGGTACAGCCACATCTTGTACGGACGGCGCAGGGTGGGCTGCCGTCTGCGCAGGACGGTCACCGCGGCGATCTGGGCCAGCGCCTGCACGAGGACCATCACCGTGGTGAGGAGCTGGATCAGCGTCGCCAGGTCGGTGTGGCGGCCGATGAGGAAGCCGATCGCCGTCACCACACCCATGGTGGCCAGACCCAGCATCGGGAAGCGGTGCTTGGGATGGAGCTTGGCGTACGGGCGGAAGAAGACCCGTTCACGGGCCGCGTCGTACGGCACCCGGGAACCGCCGAGCAGACCGGTGAACACGGAGGCGAAGGCGGTGATCAGGATGAGCACCGTGACCGTGTCGGCCGCGCCCTTGCCCCAGGTCTTCTCCAGGACCGCCGAGGCGACGGAGGTGGAGGCGATGTCGTTCGGGTCGGTCATCCGGTGCCAGTCGATGACGCCGAGGGTGCCGATCTGCAGGAGCAGGTAGATCGCCATGATGCCGACGATCGAGTAGATGATGGAGCGCGGCAGCGTACGGCCCGGGTCCTTGATCTCGGCGCCCATGTAGGCGGTCGTGTTGTAGCCGAGGTAGTCGTAGATGCCGATCGTCAGGCCCGCGGCGAAGCCCAGCCAGAAGTGGTTGCCGGTGAGGTCGAAGGCGTGCGCCGGGTAGGTGAAGGCCAGGTCCGCGCTGAAGTCGGTGGCCGCGGCCACGATCACCAGGAGGACCGAGGTGATCATGACGGCCCACATCACGGCCGTGATCCTGGCGATGTGCTCGATGCCCCGCCACAGCAGGGCGATCACGAGGACGATCATGCCGAGGCCCACGAGGTCGCCGGTCGTCCTTCCCATGTCCGGCGCGAGATAGCCGAGGTACTGCACGAAGCCGACCACACCGGTGGACATGATCAGCGGGATGAAGAGCATCGCCGTCCAGACGAAGAGGAACGGCATCAGCCGCCCTGTGCGGTACTGGAAGGCCTGCCGCAGATAGACGTAACTGCCGCCGGAACCGGGCATCGCGGCACCCAGCTCGGCCCAGATCAGGCCGTCGGCGAGGGCCAGGAGCGCGCCGGCGATGAAGCCGATCACCGCCTGCGGGCCGCCGAACGCCGCGACCATCAGCGGAATCGTCACGAACGGGCCGATGCCGCACATCTGGCTCATGTTGATCGCGGTCGCCTGGAACAGGCCGACACGGCGGACGAAGCCACCCTCTGGTGGCGGGCTACCGGACATGGGTCCTCCTGAAGCGAGAGGCGGGGAGTTGTACGACGTGCCGACCGACGCTGCTCGGCGGCCGACGGATCAAGGGCGGCGGGTATCCGGTCGACGCTGGGCTCCCCTTGGCTCGCCCGGCGAGGCGGAGAGTCCGTATCCGGGTACGAACTCTCGCTTGGGCGATAAAGTTAAGGAGCCTTACTAGATGCGTCAAGAGGGTGTCCCCTATGGATGAGAATGCTGCGATGCCCCTCGGCGACGCCGGCGAGCAGCCGGATCAGCCGTGGAACCGGCAGCGGTTGCGCAGCACCAACGAGCGCATGCTCCTGGACCGGCTGCGTTCCGCCGGCGCCGCCTCGCGCGCTCAACTCGCCCGCGACACGGGCCTGTCGAAGCCGACGGTCTCCAGTGCGCTGGCGGCCCTGGCCGAGGCCGGCCTGGTCCACGAGGTGGGTACGCACACGCCGGAGCGCGGCCGGGTCGCCGTCCTGTACGCCCCGGACCCCTCCGCCGGCTATGCGCTGGGCATCGACATCGGACGCGGCTGGCTGCGGGTGGCGGTCGCCAACCTGGACGGCGAGCTGGTCGCCCGCGCGGACGTACGCAACCGGGCGCGCTCGTCCGGCGCCCTGGCCGACCTGGTGGTCACCACGGCGCTGCAGGTCGTCGGGAACTCCGGCGTCGGCCATGACGAGCTGGCGCACGCCGTGGTGGGCACGCCGGGCGTGTACGACGCCGAGCAGCGGCGGGTGCGGTACGCGATGCATCTGCCGGGCTGGGGCCGGGCCGGGCTGGTCGACCGGATGCGCGAGGAGCTGGGAGTCCCGCTGGAGGTCCACAACGACGCCAATCTGGCGGCGCTCGGCGAGTACACCTACGGCGTCGGCGCGGGCAGCCGGCTGTTCGCGTACATCATGATCGGCACGGGGCTCGGCATGGGGGTGGTCAGCGAGGGCCGGCTGTTCACCGGGGCGCACGGCGGCGCCGGGGAGATCGGGTTCCTGCCGTGGCCCGGGCAGCAGCGGATCCAGACGCTGGAGGACGCCGTCTCGGGGGTGGCCGTCGTGGAGTCGGCGCGGAGGTTCGGGATGACCGGGCAGCTCACCGCCAAGGCGGTCTTCGACGCGGCCCGGCAGGGAAATCCCGCCGCGGTCAAGGCGGTCGGGCTGGAGAGCGAGCGGATCGCGCACACGGTCGCAGCGGCCGCGGCCGTGCTCGACCCGGATCTCGTGGTGCTGGGCGGCGGGGTGGGCCACAGCGTGGACCTGCTGCTGCGTCCCGTTCGGGAGAACCTGCGCGCGCTCACCCCGCTGCGGCCGAAGATCGTGCCCAGCCGGCTCGGTGAGGACGCGGTCCTCCTGGGGGCGGTGGCCACGGCCCTGGGGACCGCGCGGGACGTGGTGTTCGAACGCCGATCGGCGCCCTGACCAACTGCCACGGCGACGACGGTGATTGACACGCCCAGCGGCGGCCCCTAGCTTGTGCCCCGAGTTAGTAAAGTTTCCTAACTTGAAGTGTCGTAGCGCGGATGCTCCCCCACTCCTCCAGGAGGCAGACGTGTTCCACCGCCCCGCCGTCAGACGCCGCCTCGCCACGGCCGCCGTCGCCATGGGTCTGCTCTGCACGCTGTCCACGAGCGCGTGGGCCGGCGCGCGCGCCCCCTCGCCACCCCACACGGATGCCCAGGTCACCACCGTCACCTCCCGCGCCGGCGCCACCACGGCGCTGTCCGGGTACACCATCCAGTCGACGGCGAAGGTGACCGACTCGGCCGCGGCCGTCTCCTCCCCCGGCTACCCGGCGAGCGGCTGGTATCCGGCGGGTTCCCGGTCCACGGTGCTCGCGGCACTGCTCGCGGACGGGAAGTACGCCGACCCGTTCTACTCCACCAACCAGCAGCAGATCCCCAAGGCCGACTTCCAGGTCCCCTGGTGGTACCGGTCGGACTTCACGGTCGCCGACACCGGTGAGCGTACGTATCTCGACTTCAGCGGCGTGATCTCGGCTGCCGACGTCTACGTCAACGGGCAGCAGGTCGCCAAGGCCGCCGACGTGACGGGCGCGTACACGCACCATGAGCTGGACGTCACCTCGCTGGTACGCGCGGGCACGAACACGGTGGCCTTCCGCATCCAGCCCAACAGCCCGAACAAGAACCTCACCATGGGCTGGATCGACTGGCTGCAGCCGCCGCCCGACGAGAACATGGGCGTCGTCCGTGATGTGCTGGTCCGGCGCGGCGGCCCGGTCGCCCTGCGCGACGCGCACGTCGTCACCAAGCTCGACGTACCGACCCTGTCCGCCGCGGATCTGACGGTCAAGGCCCAGGCCCGCAACGAGACAGGCTCCCCCGTCACCGCCACGGTCTCCGGCAGCATCGGCGCGATCTCGTTCAGCACGTCCGTCTCCCTGGCCGCGCACGAGGCCAAGGCGGTCACCTTCACCCCGGCCGACGTGCCGGGCCTGCACCTGACCTCGCCGAAGGTGTGGTGGCCGGCGGGCATGGGCGGACAGCCCCTGTACTCCCTCGCCCTCACCGCGTCGACCGCGGGCACCGTCTCCGACACGGCGCACGAGAGCTTCGGCATCCGCGACGTGAAGGCCCCCCTCAACTCCGACGGCGCCCGGCAGTACAGCGTCAACGGGCGCAAGCTGCTCATCAAGGGCGGCGGCTGGTCGCCCGACGAGTTCCTGCGCTGGGACCGGACGTACGTCGAGGACCGGCTGAAGTACGCACTCGACCTGGGCCTCAACACCATCCGCCTCGAAGGGCACATCGAGCCGGACGAGTTCTTCGACCTCGCGGACCGCTACGGCATCCTCACGCTGCCCGGCTGGGAGTGCTGCGACAAGTGGGAGGGGAACGTCAACGGCGGCGAGCCGGGCGACAAGTGGACCGCAGCCGACCACCCGGTCGCCAGGGCGTCGATGGCCGCCGAGGCCGCCCGGCTGCGCGACCACCCCAGCGTCATCTCCTTTCTCATCGGCAGCGACTTCGCGCCCGACGCGACCATCGAGAAGGACTACCTCGACGCGCTGAAGGCGGCCGACTGGCCCACCCCCGTGGTCGCGGCCGCCTCCGACAACTCCTCCCCCGTCAGCGGAAGTTCGGGCATGAAGATGTCGGGCCCCTACGACTGGATCCCGCCGAACTACTGGTACGCCAAGCGCGAGGGCGGCGCCACCGGCTTCAACTCCGAGACCAGCGCGGGCCCCGACATCCCGACCCTCGACACCCTGCGCCGCATGATGAGCCCGGCGGAACTCGACACCCTCTGGAAGAACCCGGGTTCGCAGCAGTACCACCGATCGCCGTCGTCGACCTTCAGCACCCTGAAGCTGTATGACGACGCGCTGACCGGACGCTACGGCGCACCCACCGGCCTCACCGACTACGTCCGCAAGGCGCAGCTCGCCCAGTACGAGAACGTCCGCGCACAGTTCGAGGCGTACGGACGCAACGCCACCGACTCCACCAAGCCCTCGACCGGGGTCGTCTACTGGATGTTCAACAGCGGCTGGACCTCGCTCCACTGGCAGCTGATGGACCGATACCTCGACCAGGGCGGCGCCTACTTCGGTGCGAAGAAGGCGAACGAGCCGCTGCACGTCCAGTACTCGTACGACAACCGCTCGGTCGTCGTGGTGAACAACCGGCACGCCCCGGCGTCCGGCCTCACCGCTCGGACCACGCTCTTCAACACCGACGGCACCCAGAAGTACGACAAGACCGTCACCGGCGTGACGGTGGGCGGCGACGGCGCGCGGAGCACCGCGCTCACCGTGCCCTCGTCGGTGAGCGGTCTGTCGACGACCTACCTCGCGCGCCTGGTCCTGAGCGACTCCGCGGGCAAGGAGGTGAGCCGCAACGTCTACTGGCTCTCCACCAAGCCCGACACCCTGGACTGGGACAACACCGACTGGTACTACACGCCGACGACCGCCTACGCCGACCTGAAGGGACTGGGCGCCATGGCGCGGGCGCCGGTGTCGGCGACGGCGTCGACCACCTCGTCGGGCGACACCTCGACCACGACCGTCACCGTGCGCAACACCGACGGCGGCAGAACGCCGTCGCTGCAGACGGACGTACACCTGGTGGACACGGCGGGGAAGCCCGTGCTGCCGGTGCAGTGGTCCGACAACGAGGTGAGTCTCTGGCCCGGCGAGTCGGCCACCTTGACGGCCACGTACCGGACAGCCGATCTGCACGGCTCGGCGCCGCGGGTGCGGGTCTCAGGATGGAACACGCCGGAGCAGACCCTCCCGGCGTCCTGACCGGCTCAGGGGGGCCGGACCGGCCCCCCTGAGCGCAGGCCCGGGCCCCCGACCGCCGCTACGGCATCCACGCCGACGGCCGGCCCGCTCCTCGCGTCCTGGGGTCGCGGGGTCCCGGGGTCCTGGGGTCCCGGGGTCCCGGGGGGCCGGGGTCCGAGCGTCGGTCCAGAGCTTCGCACGCCACGCGGCCGGCCGAATCGACGACGGACCCGCCACGGGTCGGCTGCTACCGACGCCCGCTGCCCCGGACCCACCGCAAAACTGCGCGGCCCGGACGTGGGGTGCCGGGCGCGATGCCCGCTCCCCGAGGGGCATGCGTCCGCTGCGCCGCCGTGCCATGCTGACAGTGGAGACACGGAGGCCGCACATGGGGTTCTACGCCGAGCGGGTGCTGCCGCGGATCATCAACGTCGCCTGCGGGGCGAAGACGGCTGAACCGTTGCGTCGCCGTGTCTGCGCGGGCCTGGTGGGCGAAGTGGTCGAGATCGGATTCGGCACGGGCCACAACGTCCCCTTCTACCCGGCCTCCGTCACCGGCGTGACCGCGGTCGAACCGTCCGATCTCGGCTGGAAGCTCGCCGGCGAACGAGTGAAGGGATCGAGGGTCCCCGTGCGACGTGCGGGCCTGGACGGTCAGTCCCTGCCGTTCGAGGACAACAGTTTTGACGCCGCCTTGTCCACGTGGACGCTGTGCACCATCCCTGATGCCGACGCCGCCCTTCGCGAGCTGCGACGCGTCCTCAAGCCCGGAGCAACCCTGCACTTCCTCGAACACGGGCTGGCCCCGCCACAGGACGAGAGGATGCGCGGCTGGCAACGCCGCCTCGAGCCGATCAACAAGCGGCTCTTCGGTGGCTGCCACCTCACCCGGCCCGCTGCCGACATGCTGACGAACGCGGGGTTCTCGATCACGGACATCGACGTCTTCTACGAGAAGGGCGCCCCGAAACCCATGGGAGCCGACTCCCTCGGAACGGCCGTGTCCCCGTAGTGCTGTGCGGGATCTCCAAGGGTCCGGCGCCAGGGCCGGGCCACCCTTGAGTGACCCCGGGCCGCCTCGCGCGACCGCGAACGCCGACTCCCGCTGACCGGGGTCACCTTGACGCGGCCGTAGGTCGGACACCTCCCGAAGGACCCACTGATCAGGTGCGGCCGAACACAGCCACTCCGACCGCTCCGCGCCGGCCCGTTCCACTCGCCCGCAGGGCCGGTCGGACCTCGCGGGCCCGATGGCTGCTCCGGCCGCTCCGCGCCCCCAAGTGGCGTGAGATCAGCGATTGTTGCGTGGTGGTGTGACGCCTGGTAGGACTGTGGCGCGCCGTCAACGTCACATGGTCGATTCTGCGGGGGTTCATGTGGTCGCCACGGCCTTCACGTCCTCGCCGCGGCGACGCCCGGACACTCCGCACCCGGCCCGGCGGCGGCTCCCCGTCGTCGCCAGGCGGGCTGCCGGGCACCGGTTGGGGCTGGCCGCCGTCGCGGTGACCGTAGTGCTGTGTACGACGGCGCTGGCCGCGCTCGCGGCGCTGGCGGGGACTTCGGTGCAGGCCGGGGCCGTACGCCGGCTGGCTGCCGACCCCGACGCGCAGGTGAGCGTCAACGCCTCCTTCCGGGCCGGGGGCATGGCCGCCGCCGATCGTGGGGTGCGCGCCGCCGGTGACCGCGTGTTCGCCGGCGTGCCGCAGCGGACGTACGTGGGCCTTCTGGGCACCTCGCCGGTCTCGGTGGCGGGGATCGACGGGGTGGTGGGCCCGCTGCGCGGCCCCGGGGGCAGCGGCCTGCACCCGGTCGCGGTGCAGGAGGCGGGCAGGTTCGCGCGGTTGGTCGCCGGGAGGTGGCCCGCCGGCACGGCCGACGCCAAGGCCGGCGCGTTCACCTCGCTGCCCGATGTCCGGGTCGGCACCGGCTCCACCGCTCCGGTCGACACGGCGGTGCCCGACGCGCTGGCCAAGCGCCTGGGCGTCGTACCCGGCTCCACCCTTCAGGTGCGGGACGCCTTCAGCCGCGCCATGACGCTGCGGATCACCGGCGTCTTCCGGGCGAGGGGTGCCGTGGGTTTCTGGCCCGCGATGGCCGGCGACCTGGCCCGGGGCGCGACCGCCGACCAGGACCTGCTGGTGGTGTCCGCGTCGGCCCTCAACGGCAGCGCCGCTCTGAACGGGCACCTGACGGCGCACTGGAGCATGCAGCCCGACCTCTCGCGTCTCGACGCGGGCAGCCTCGCCGGGCTGCACGACCGGCTGCGGGCCTTCTCCGGCAGCCAGAGCCGCGTGTCGGTGTTCCGGGGCCGGCAGCCGTCTCTGGACGACCTGAACGTGGCGTCCGGTCTGCCGGACGCGATCGACCACCTGACGGTGCCGGTGGTGGCGGCCCGGTCTTCGCTGTACCTGCCGAGCGTGATGCTGGCGGTCCTCGCCCTGGCGACCCTGGTGCTGGCGGCCCGTCAGCTGACCGTGCGGCGGCGCGAGGAGCTGGCGCTGCAACGGGCCAGAGGCGCCGGCACCCTGCGGCTGCTGCGCGGAGCGGCGGCCGAGTGGGCGCTCACCGCTGTCCCGGCCGCCGGCCTGGCGCCCTTCCTGGCCGGGCTGCTGCACCCCGGCAGCCGGGGCACCGACGTGTGGGCGGTGGTGGGTCTGACGCTGCTGGTGCACGCCGTGGCGGTGCTGTTGCCCGTGCTGCCGTCGGCGCGGTCGCGGCCGGCCCGCGGCGCACGGGCCGCCGCCGCGCAGCGGCTGGGCGCCGACGTGGCGCTGCTGGCCGTCGCGGCCCTCGGATATGCGGAGTTGCGCCGGCACCACTCGCTGATCGCCGACGTGGGCACCGGTAGCGCGTCCGCGGACCCGGTGCTGGTCCTGGTGCCGACCCTGGTGGCCGGTGCCGCCGCGCTCCTGCTGCTGCGGCTGCTGCCGTTGACCTCCCTGCTGCTGGACGCGTTCGGCAGGCGCAGCCGGGGCCTGGTCGCCGCCCTGGCCGGCTGGCAGTTGAGCCGGCGCGCCGCGCGCAACGCGGGACCGGTGGTGCTGATGTGCCTGGCGGTGTCGCTGAGCGCCTTCGCCACCACCGCGCTCGCCTGCCTGGGCGGCCTGGCGTCCGAGCAGGCCGCGTTCACCGTGGGCGCGGACGCACGGATCCTGCCGTCGGCGGACGACGGCTACCCCGCCTCCGTACTGGGCGCCGCCTATCGCGCGCTGCCGGCGGTGACCTCCGTGGCCCCGGTGACGCAGTCGACGGTGAACCTGCCCGGCGGCGCCACCGAGAACCTGGTCGGCACGATCGGCGGGCCCGCTCCCCACACCCCGTCACCCGTCGCCGGGATACGACTGCCCGGGCGGCCGACCGCGCTGCTGCTGGACGAGCGGCTGCGCAGCGACGGCAACCGCGCGGCACCGAACCTGGAACTGACCGTGCAGGACGCCTCAGGCCTCGTCAGCGCCGTCGCGACCCGTCTGCCCGCCGCCGACGGAGCCCGGCACACCGTCGTGGTCTCCCTCGGCGTGGCCTTGAGCGGCGGCCACCCGCGGGCGTACCCCCTGACCGTGACGGCCGTCAACCTGCTGCCGCAGCCCGGCATGCGTCCCGCGCGGCTGAACCTGGAGCTGATCCGGCTCGGCGCGCGCGGCACCACGGACACCTGGGCCGCCCCACTGCCCGGTGGGCAGACCTGGACCGACGGCACAGCCCACGCCTCCGACGCCACCAAAGGGGCCTGCACAGGGCAGCCGGCCGGCGGCTACGTGCCCGGCACGCCCGGGGTGTGCTCCATCGATGCCGGCGGCTCCCAGGTGCTCCGGACCACCGTCAGCACCGGCATCCGGGCCTCGGCGGCAGTCGGCGACGCCTTCGGCGGCCTGACCGAGAGCGACTACGCCACGGTGGCCGGCAGCCGGGTGCGACTCGTGGCGGGTGGGGCCGGCGGCCCGGCGCCGCTTCCGGTGCGCGTCGACGCCACAGCGCTGCGCGAAGCGCGCCTGAGCGTGGGCGGCACGACCACGCTGGACCTGGGCGGCGGCCAGGTCACCGCTCGCATCGTGGGCCAGGTCGACGCGTGGCCCGGACTGGGCCGCGGACAGGGGCATCTGATCGCCGACCAGCGCCGACTGGCCGCCGCTCTGACGCTGGCCGGTGTCGACCAGAAGGAGCCCGCGTTCTGGTGGCTCGGCAGCACCGACAGCGAGCGCACGGCCGCGTCCGCCGAGGCGCAACCCGCGCTGGGTCGCGTCACCACCACGGCGCGCACCACCGCGTCCCTGGAGGCCGACCCCTTTCGCCGGGGGCTGCGCCGGGTGCTGGAACTGGTCCGGTATCTGGCCCCCGGTTTCGCTGTCGTCGCCTTCACCGTGCACGCCGTGGTCTCCACTCGGCAGCGCCGCAAGGAGTTCGCCCTGCTGCGGGCGATCGGCGTCCGTCCCGGGAGCCTGTCCGCGCTGCTGGGCGCCGAGCAACTGGGCCTGACCCTGTTCGCGGTGATCCCGGGGGCCGTGATGGGCATGGTCCTGGCGTCGGCCGTGCTGCCGCTGGTCACCGTCGACGACAGCGGACGGACCCCCTATCCGCCGCTGCCCCAGGTCATGCCCTGGGGCACCGTGGCACTGACCGCAGTGGCGACCGCACTGGCCATCAGCGCGGTCGTGCTGACACTGGCCCGCCTGCTGGCCCGGGTGGACCTGGGACGCGTGCTGCGAGCGGGGGAAGACCGTTGAGCCGAGGGGCCGGACACGACCGGAGAGGGCGGACGGTGACACGACCCGCGGGCGCGGCGATGACGCGGCGCCTGATACGCAGGGAGACCCGCGGCGACCTGCCGGCGCTGGCCTGCCTGGCCGCGCTGGTCCTGGCGCTGACGGCGCTGTGCGCCTGGGCCCCCGCCCTCGCGGGCCGCCAGGAGGACCGGGCGCTGCGGCAGCGCGTCGACGCGGCCCAGGCACAGGCGCCCCTGATCAGCCTGAGCACCACTCCGGAGGTCTTCGACACCTCGCCGCCCACCGTGGACATGTCCGGCCTCCTCGGCGCCGACCGCATCTTCAGCGACCAGCTCAGCGGCCCCGGCGCGAGGCACCTGACCTTCACCGGCGGAAGCTACGACTACGCCCCCGCGTCCCTGATCTCGCCGCGGCCGCCGGGGCCCGCGAACACCACCACGCGTCTGACGGTCAGCTACCTTCCTCCCGCGCGAGCTCACCTGCACTACGTCAGCGGTCGCGCGCCGGCCGACCACACGCCACTGGGAACCGTGCCCCAGATCGGGCTGTCGCAGACCACCGCGCGGGCGCTGGGTGTCCGGACCGGCAGCCGGCTGGCCCTCGAGTTCGCCAGAACACCCGCGGTGCAGAGCGCAGCGCCCCACGCGACGCTGGTGGTGAGCGGGACCTACCGCACCACGGCGGCGACCGACGACTTCTGGAACGGCCGCGAGACGTTGGACCGGCCATCGCGCTACCCGGCCGAGCACTCCGCCGGCACCGTGCTCGACGTCCGCGGCCTCGTCGGTCTGGACGCCGCCGACCTGCTGGCCGCCGCCGGGGTGGGCGGCCCGCGGGTGACCTGGCAGTTGCGCGCCGACCTGTCCGGGGCGGCGCTGGACGAGGCCCGCGCCCTGACCGGGCCGCTGTCCCGCTACGGCGCGGACCTGAGCGCCGCCCTGTGCCAGGGGACCGACTGGGTCACCGGTGACCTCGGCTGCCGCGTCATCGGCCAGGCCACCGGGCCCCTGCTGGTGACCGACTCCCTGACACCGCTGCTCGCCGCGTTCACCGCACAGGACGAGCAGGCCAGGGCGCTGGCGACGTTCGCCGTCGACGCGCTGGCCGCGGTCGCCCTGGCCACCGTCATCGTCGCGGTACGGCTGCTGCTGCGCCGACGGCAGGCGCATCTGCGGTTGCAACGTGCGCGGGGCGCCTCCACAGCCCGGCTGGTACTGCTGCGCTGCGCCGTCGCCTGGCCCGCGGTGCTGTGCGCCGCCCTCCTCGGCTGGGCCACAGGACGAGCTCTCGCTCCCACGGGCGCCTCCGGATCGCCGCAACCCGTGCCCGCCGCCGTCGCCGCCGCGGTGGTGGCACTGACGGTGCCGCTGATGACCTGGCTGGCGGTCCGCGAGCCGCGCGAGCCGCGCGGGCCCCGCCGCCTGCGACGCCCCCGCACGCACACCGTCGTCGGCCGGCGCCTGGTCATGGAGCTCACCGTGCTGCTCACGACGGTGTCGGGCGTGGTCGCGCTGCGCTCGCAGGGCCCCGACGGGATCCTGGGCGCGGTGCCGGTGCTGGTGGCGCTGGCCGTCGTACTGCTCCTGCTGCGGATCTACCCGCTCGTTCTCCGTCTGGTGCTACGGCGGGCTCGGCGCGGCCGGGGAACGGTGGGCTTCATCGGGGCGGCCCGGGCCGCCCACGACGCCCCGGCGACCGGGCTGGCCCTGTTCGTCCTGGTCCTGACCCTGGGCACGGCCGTGTTCGGCGGCCTGGTGCAGCGCACGATCGACGACGGCCTGGCCGCGGGTGCCGCCTGGAGCACCGGTGCCGACGCGAGCGCGACCGTGTCCGGGACCGGCACCTCCGCCAGAACCGCGACCACCGCCGCCGGGGCCGGGGCCACCAGCGGAACACGGACCGCTCTCCAGCAGCTGCGCACCCTCGACATGGCGGGACAGGCCGACGGCGCGGTGATCCGCCAGGTCGCGGTGGTCACAGTCGATCCCCGGCAACTGGCCGGCGTCGCTCCGAAGTCACCGCTGGCCGGCGCCCTGCTGTCCGGGCTGGCCACACCGCCCAAATCCCGGGCCGGCGCGCACGTCCCGCTGCCGGCCTTCCTCTCGCCCGACCTGCGGGCGAGGGAGCGCACCGGCGACCTCACCACCACCGTGGTGGCCCCGGAGCAGGCCCCGGTGGACCTGATCCTCAAGCCGGTCGGCACCCTCACCCCCGCGCAACTGCGCGACCCCCTCCTCGGGCCGGTCATGGCGCGGATCCCCGCCGGGACACCGATGCTGATCACCGACGCCGGCGCCGAAGACCTGTTGGGCCGGCAGTCCTCGGGGAGCACCGTCCTTCTCCTCAAGGGTGACGGTCCCGCCGCCGAGCCCGCCGCACTGCGCTCGACGGCGGCCAAGGTGCTCGGTCCGCTGGCCCGTATCCGCGTCCGCTCCGAAACACTGAGCAGTCTGCGGGAGGACGGCCTGACGCAGGGCCTCGGCACGATCTACGCCGTCACCTCGGGCCTGGCCGCCCTCTCCGGTCTGCTCGCGCTCGCCCTGGAGCTGACGCTCACCTCCCACGAGCGCAGCCGCACCACCTCGTTCCTGCGCACGCTCGGCCTCGGCGGGAAACAAGCCGGAGCGGTGCACTTCCTGCAACTGCTGCCGCTGGCCGTGGCCTCGGCGGTGGGCGGCACACTGCTCGGACTGCTCGTACCGCGGCTCATGGCGGGGACGCTGGACCTGCGGCAGTTCACCGGCGGACCGGCCCAACCGGCGCTGCGGACCGACTACTCCCTGACCCTCGCCCTGGTCGCCGGCGTGACCGCGTTGATCCTGGCCGCCGCGGCCACCGAGACCGTCCTCGCCCGCCGGCGCCGCCTGGGGACCGTGCTGCGCCTCCCGTGAACTCCTCGCGGCTCCGCACCCGGTGGCCGTCGGTAGGCGGCCGCCGGGTGAACCGCCTACCGCGGGCGCTCGGCGCTCTCCGCACTCGGGCCGGCCTCCTGCGCGATGTGCGCGTCCTGCGCGTCGGACTTCGCCCGCCGCGCGGCCTCGTCGGGCCATACGCCGATGTGGTCGCTCTCCAGAGCCAGCCGCACGCGCTTGCGCAGGTGCAGGCGCTCGGTGAACTCGCCCGGCAGTTGCAGCCTGCCGCTGCCGTCCAGCACCGCGTACTCCTCGGCGGTCAGCACCTCGACGCCGTCCTCGCCGGTGGCGACCCGGCGCAGCACCTCGGTCGAGGTACGGCCGTTGCGGATCCGTACGGTCCGCTGGACCTGCTCCGACACCAGAGCGTCGTGGGTGACCACGACCACGGTGACGCCCAACTCCTCGTTGGCCCGGCGCAGTGCGGCGAACACCTCGTCGCTGGTGGCGGTGTCGAGTTCGCCGGTGGGTTCGTCGGCGAGCAGCACCCGGGGCGCGTTGGCGTTCGCGACGGCGACGGCCACCCGCTGCTGCTCGCCGCCGGAGAGTGTGTCGGGGGTGCGGTCCCGGCAGTGGCCGACGGACAGCAGGTCGAGCAGTTCCTCCGCCCGGGCCCGGCGCCGGGAGCGCTTGATCCCGGTGTACGTCATCGGAAGCATCACGTTCTCGGCCGCCGAGAGGTAGGGCAGCAGGTTGCGGGAGGTCTGCTGCCAGACGAACCCCACGATCTCGCGCCGGTACCCGAGCCGGTCGCGGCGCTTCATCGCAAGCAGGTCGTGTCCGGCGACCTCGGCGGCGCCGGCGGTGGGCACGTCCTGGCCGGACAGTATGCCCAGCAGGGTGGACTTGCCGGAGCCGGAGGCCCCGATCACCGCGATCATCTCGCCCTCGGCCACGGCCAGGTCCAGACCCTGGAGGGCCTGCACCTCCACACCCTCGGTCTGGTAGATCCGCACCAGGTTCTCGCAGACCACCAGTCCCTCCTCGCGTCGCGGGGCGGCCGCTACGGCGGCCCGGCGTCGCAGCTCGTCCAAGTCCGGCGCGCCGGCGGGTTGTTCGGGCACTACCACGCGGTCCCCCGAGGAGATGAAAGCTACGGACAACTCTGCCGGACAGCCGCCAGGGTAATGCGGCGCGGTGAGATCCCGGCGGGCGCGGGCCGGAGAGCCGCGCCGTCCCGGACAGTCACGCGGCGCCGCCCGCGGCGGGTGGCAGGCGCTACCAGCGGGACCCCTTCCGCCCTGTAGGGCATCGGCCGTGGGCGAGGCCGGTCCACCGGCCCGTGGGCGGCGCCGTCACAGGTCTTCGACGATGCGGCCGTCGCGAAGTTCCAGCACCCGGTCGGCCAGCGCGAGGAGTTGTGTGTCGTGGGTGGCGACCAGAGCGGTGACGGATTCGCTGCGGACGACGGCGCGCAGCAGGTTCATCACGGTGAGACCGGTGTCGGCGTCGAGCTGGCCGGTGGGTTCGTCGGCGATGATCAGGGCCGGGTTGTTGGCCAGCGCGCGGGCGATCGCGACCCGCTGCTGCTGGCCGCCGGACAGTTCGCCGGGACGCTGGTCGGCATGGTCGGAGAGACCGACAAGGGAGAGCAGGAGAGCGACGCGGGCCTCACGGTCGCGTGCCGCAGCCTTCCGCAGGCGCAACGGGACTCCGACGTTCTCGGCGGCGGTCAGGATCGGGATGAGGCCGAAGGACTGGAAGACGAAGCCGATGCGGTCGCGGCGCAGCGCCAGCAGGTCGTCGTCGCCGAGGCCGGCCAGGTCCGTGCCGTCGAGGACGATCCGGCCGCCGTCCGGAGTGTCGAGGCCACCGACCAGGTTGAGCACGGTGGTCTTGCCGGAGCCCGAACGGCCCCTGAGGGCTACGAGTTCGCCGCGCGGGACGCTGAACGAGACACCGCGCAAGGCGTGCACCGCGGTGTCGCCGCTGCCGTAGGTACGGCGCAGGTCCTCGACCACGACCATCTCGCCGGTCGGCGTCCGGACGTCCGCGACAGCGCCGCGACCACTGGACCGCTCGTTCATGGTTCCTCCCCCACCCCGCCCCCACCCGGACCGGGCGGTCGCGCATCGCACCGTACGGTACGCGGGACGCACGTGGGAAGGGCGGCCAGGGGCGCACCCCGGGCGAGCGTGTCCCTTCCCGGTGGGTGACGCCGACCAGGAGCCCGAAAGGCTCAACTGGTGGGCCGTACTGCGTGGTTACACGGATGGCCACACGGGCTCGTGTGCGGGACGGGTCGGTCCGGCCCCGCACCGCCAGGGCGGGCGGGCTCCCGGGCGGGGCCGGACCGACCGGGCCTCAGGTGGAGGGGACCTCGTCGACGAAGGTGGTTCCCGCGCCGCGGTACGCGGCGACGCGGGCGGCCACCTGGGCCGGGGTGAGGACCTGGTCCTTGACGTGCAGGACGTAGTCGACCTGCTCGTCGTAGGCGCGCGGTGTGGTCGAGGTCTGGCCGTCGAGGTCGATCAGCCACTGGTTGAAGTTGATCGACATCGGTCGCTCGGGCAGGTACTCGGCGTCGTGGGTGCCGAAGAGCTGCCCGTCGATGTAGTACTTGATGCTGCTGTTGTCGATGGTGACGACGAGGTCGTGCCAGCCGGCGTAGCTCTGCCGGGCTTCGGTGTGCTGGTTGACGGCCTGCCAGGGGTCGGGGTTGTACGTCTCCCACGACGTCGTGTAGAGGATGTCGCCGGACTCGCCCCAGCCGCCGTTGGGCAGGTACTCGAAGTCGTACTCCGAGTAGTCGTCGGCCATCGGGGCCTTCAGGTCGTTGATGGTGAAGAACGTCTGCACCAGGTGGTCGCCGTCGGGACCGTAGGCCGGCGCGTCCGCGAACTTGACCCGGGCCGCGTAGGTGCCGTTCTTGAACTTGGTGCTCCTGGAGACGACTTCGGTCTGCCTGGTGGACTCCCCGGTACCCGATGTGGAGGTCCGCAGGTTCATGACCGGGTTGCCGGAGACGGTGGGGAAGGTGACCTTCGAGGGGTCCCAGGTCGCGCCGGGGACGCCGGGGCCCCCGGAGTTGGAGCGGACGTTCCAGCCATGCGCGGAGACGGCGGGGTCGGTGGCGGAGGTGTAGCCGAAGTCGTCGAAGAGGGTCTGGCCGCCGCCCGTGGGCGGGTCGGTCGGGTCCGTGGGGTCGGTCGGGTCGTTGCCTTCGGGGGCGGTTCCCCACACGGTGCTGCCGGCGAGCTGCGCGGTGACCTTGGTCCAGTCGGCGTAGGACGTGCGCGCGGCGTTGAACGAGTAGTCGTCCGACTGCCGCAGGGTCTGCCAGTTGGACTGGTAGAAGCGCAGTTGCAGATCTCCGGTGTCGGCGTTCGGCGTGACGCTGCCGGCTCCCGGGGTGAAGCCGATCTCGAGGTAGCGGTCCGCGGTGGCGGTGGGGTGGCTCAGCGTGCCGAAGGTGCCGGTCACGTTGGCGCACCCGCGCACCGCCCAGGAGCAGGCGAAGCGGTAGGAGGCGCCCGAGGAGTCGGCCTTGAAGTAGTAGCGGATCTTCACCTGGCTGAGCTGGACGGTGGAGGAGCCGGTGTTGCGCACCTTGAGCCAGGGCTCGCTCTGATCGGCGGTGGCTCCGGTGGAGCTGGTGCGGTACTGGACGGCGACGGCGTCGGCCGCGGCGCCGGCTGTCCCCGGGACGGCTGCCAGGACGGTGCTGCCCAGCAGGGTTGACAGGGCCAGGGCGACACGGCGGCGGCCGGTGGTCGGTCGGGTTGTCATCCGGGTTCCTTTCCTTGCGCCTCCCGCTTCTCGCGGGAGATCGGAGGTGGGGGGTGGCGGAACGTCGGGGCGGAGAGAGTTCGGCGGGGGGCGGGGCGGCGGTGATCGGTCGCGCCGACCAGGTCCTCGATGCGGTACGTCACGGTTCACCTCGGAGATACCTGGACACGGAGAGCACGCCACACTTGACCAGTTGGCTCGCCACGGCTTTACCAGTCGGTGCCGGATGAAAGTGGCATGGACCAATGCAACCGTCAACCCCCCTCGCACGCAGGGAATTTACGGCGGCGGAGCGCATTCCGACTCGATCGGGCGGCTGGATCACCCGCCGTCCGACCGGCTAAAGTCTGTTTACCAGCAGACCAATCTCGGTCGGGGCCGTACCATCGCCCCTCCCGACGAGGAACGAGAGCCCCCGAATGGAGATCGACCCCGCCGCCTCCGGAGCGGTACTCAAACGGGAGAGGGTCCGCGAGGCGATCCTCGAACTGATCGAGGAGCGCCGGCCGGGTGACGCCATCCCGTCCGAGCGCACGCTGTGCGCGGAGCTCGGTGTCTCCAGGCCCACCCTGCGCGCCGCCGTGGACCAGCTCGTCGTCGCCGGACTGCTGGTGCGCGAACACGGCCGGGGCATGTTCGTCGCCGCCGAGAAGATCACCCAGGAACTGGTCTCGGACCGGCAGAGCCTCAGCCTGCCGCAGGCTGCCGGTCTGTGGACGAGCAGGCTTCTGCAGTTCAGCAGCCTGCCGGCCGGCGCCCGGGTGGGGCGCAAGCTGCGCATCTCACCGGCGGCCCGCATCCGGTACGTGGCGCGGCTGCGCCTGGTGGACGGCTCACCCATGGCCATCGAATACCTGCACGTCCCGGCGGAGCTGGTGCCGGACCTCACCAGCGACGAAATGGAGAGCGGCGACCTGTACGAGCACCTGCGGGAGCGGCACGACGTGCAGGTCAGCGAGGCGGTGCAGTCCATCGAGCCCACCGTGGTGACGCGCGCGGAGGCGGATCTGCTCGACGTGCCCGAGCTGTCGCCGGCGCTGCTCTTCGAACGGCTCACCTCCGACCATCACGGCCGGCCGGTGGAGTACGTGCACTCGCTCTACCGGGGGGACCGCTACCGCATCGTCTCCCGGCTGGCGCTAGGCCCGCGCACCGACCGCGATCCGGCCCACACCGGACATCACCCCGGCATTCCCCCGGGGGACCTCATGCCAGGCGAACCCCTCACCTTCTCCACCCGTGGCGTGGTACAGGACGACCGCTGACCGGGCCGCCCCACGCATCCGGCCCGTGGCCGGAACGAGCATCCACACCGGCCGGCCGCGGCGACGGGGCTCCGCGCTGCCCCGCGCCCGACGGTGCGAAGTTCCACTCCGCCTCCGCCCGGCCGAGTCGGGTGGCGTGGATCAAGGGACGGCCATCATGTGGGGAAAGATTCACCCGTCGCAGATTCCGGTGCGGAGCGGGAACAGACGGTCCGACCGGCACTGTTGCACCGACCGGGAGACCGGCGCCGTGCGGACGGGGAACACGGAGAGCGGCCGGCCGCCCCGACGTGGTCCGGGGCTCTCGGACCCGCCGTACACCCGGTCCTCATCCGATATCGAGAGGCGACCGCTCGTGCGGCCGCCGCGGACCCGGACCGACGCCTTTCACACAGGAGGACTGCTTCATGAATGACCGGCCCTTGACGCTCATGGCGGTGCACGCCCACCCGGACGATGAGGCCACCGGAACCGGAGGGGTCCTCGCGCGGTACGCGGCGGAAGGCATCCGCACGGTTCTCGTGACGTGTACCGACGGCGCTTGTGGTGACGGGCCGGGGGGCGTCAAGCCGGGCGATCCCGGACACGATCCGGCGGCGGTCGCCTCGATGCGCCGTCAAGAACTCGAGGCGAGCTGCGAGGTCCTGAAAATCAGCGATCTGGAGATGCTGGACTACGCCGACTCCGGAATGATGGGCTGGCCGACCAACGACGCCCCCGGATCCTTCTGGCAGACCCCGGTGCAGGAGGGCGCGACCCGACTCGCGGAGCTGATGCGGCACTACCGGCCCGATGTGGTCGTCACCTATGACGAGAACGGTTTCTACGGCCACCCCGACCACATCCAGGCCCACCGCATCACGATGGCGGCGCTGGAGATGACCGCGCTGACACCGAAGGTGTACTGGACCACCATGCCCCGCTCGATGATGCAGCGGTTCGGCGAGATCATGCGCGAGTTCCATGAGGACATGCCGGAGCCGGATCCCGCCGAGGCCGCCGCGATGGCCGAGATCGGGCTCCCCGAGGAGGAGATCACCACCTGGGTGGACGCCACCGCGTTCGGCGGCCAGAAGTTCGACGCGCTGGCCGCGCATGCCAGTCAGGGCGAGAACATCTTCTTCCTCAAGATGGGCCAGGAGAGGTTCACCGAGTTGATGGGCGTCGAGACCTTCCTCCGTGTCCAGGACACCACCGGCGCGGCTTTGCCGGAGAACGACCTCTTCGCCGGACTGCGCTGATCCGTCCGCCCACGGGGCCCGGGAGAGCTCATGGTCATCATGGCTCGATCGGGCACCGTGGCACACCCGGAGGGCGAACGGATGCGGCTGGTCGTCCTCGCCCGCTCAGGAGCCGACGATGCGGCGCACGTTGTCCACGGCGCCGCAGTCCGCTTTCAGCTGACGCTCACGCTCTTCCAGAAACGCCTCGCCCAGTTTCTCGCGGCGCTCCATGGCCACGCTCTCGCGCGCCCCGTTGAGGATGGTGCGCTCTTCCTCGTCCGCGTGGTGAGTGACGGCCTGCACGAGTTCTTCCAGCTTCTCGTCCCATTCCTCGGAGCCGACCTCGTCGACCTCAAGGAGTTCCAGGAGCGCCTTGTTGCCCTCCTCGTGCTCCTCTTCGCCGTGTTCCACCTCGTCGTCGTCGATCTTCTTGTAGCGCTTGAGGGCGGGATAGACCTTCGCCTCCTCCGCCTGGGCGTGCGCGATCAGGAGATCGGAGAACTCCCGCAGCGCGGCGGCCCGGTCGGCTTCGACGCTGCGCATCAGGCGGAAGAGATCCTCCATCTTCCGGTGGTCCTGGAGGATGAGTTCGACGACATCTCGTGTCTCTGCCATGGGAAGGGAGTCACTTTCGTGCGAGGGGACCTTGCCGAGTCCCAGTACCCCGTCCTGGCGTGTTCAGCGGGACATTCCCCGCCCGAGGTGTCCGCACGCCGGAGGGCCTGTGGCCGGCAAACGGAAAACAGAGATGTTTGTTCGAGCGTGATCGGTGCAGACGTTGGACTGACACAGCCTCTTACTCTTACGACGAAGCGGAGACGCACCATGGGCATCATCGCGTGGATCATCATCGGCCTGCTCGCCGGCGCCATCGCCAAGGCCCTGATGCCGGGCAAGGACCCCGGTGGCATCATCGTCACCATGCTCATCGGCATCGTCGGCGGTCTGCTCGGCGGCTGGCTCGGCAAGGTGATCTTCGGCGTCGACTCCATCGACGGGTTCTTCGACCTCTCCACCTGGATCGCCGCGATCGTCGGCTCCGTCATCCTGCTCCTCATCTACCGCCTCGTCACCGGCAACCGACACTCGCATCGCCACGCGTAATTGCCGCACGCACACACTTGGCGACAACCCCGATGGCTCCCCCCTGATGTCCAGGGCGGGAGCCATCGGGGTCTGCGGCGACCAAGGCACGGCGGCCCCGTGTGGATCGGTGACACACAGAACGCCGACGACCTCGGCTTCCGGCTGTCCGAGTCATGCCGGTGCGCGCCTGGACCCGCGTCCGGTCAGGGCATGGCGTTCCGAGCCAGACGCAGGGTGATTCCGTGGGTGGGCGTAGCGGCTACCTCTCGGCTGTTCGAAGTCTCGCGATGCGTTCGGAACGTTGGCGAAACACAAAAGGCGCGCCGCGGGGTGTCAACAGGTCAGCGGACAACGCTTCGTTGCCGTCGTGCGGCTGTGGCCGCATTGGACGTCGGCCGCGAACAACGCCAGGTGCGGGGCCTGTTGGCCCGGCCGGATCGGAGCCTGGCAGGACGAGCACCGTCCGGCTTGCCGCGTGGACCCGGATGCGGCGGGGGCCCGGTTCGATGCCCGGGGAGCGCACGAGAAGCAGGCGTCACGGTCACCGACACCCGGCTTTACGGCAGGCCACCGTCCATCCTTGGGACCGGCTGCATCCGTCGGCGGTCCGGTGGCGTGCCATCGGCGTTCGGCGTCGTCAGACCATTTCGGGTCGTGGGAGCGGCTGCCGGGCGAGCACGGTCCTCGGTTCCCAGGACGCGGAGGTCCGTACGTAGCTGTAGACCACCGAGGCCATGGCCAGGAGGAGCAGGGGGCCGGCCAGCCACGGGTGGACGGCCATCTCCACGGGCAGGTAGCGGTAGGACATCAGGAGTGCGACGAAGACCGTCGAACCGTGGGCGACCAGTCGGATCCCGGACCGGTCCCAGCCGTGGTCGTAAGCGCGCAGAGCCCCTTCGATCGTGAGCGTGAACACCACGCCGGCAATGAGGTCGGCGCCGTAGTGATAGCCGAAGCCGAGCGTCGCGGCGAGGGTGGCAACCAGCCAGAACGTGCCGCCGTAGCGCAGTGCGCGCGGGCCCTTGCGGGAGTGGATGAAGATCGCGGTGGCCCACGCGGTGTGCAGACTCGGCATGCAGTTCCGCGGGGTGATCCGGTCGAACGCCATGAGGTGCGGGGCGCCGACCGGCGGCAGTGCCCGCGGCCACACATCGGCCACGGCCCAGGGCACGCTGGGCGGCATGGGTGCCGCCCACAGGCTTATTCCCTGCCAGTGCTCGGCGCCGGTGCCGTAGGCGAAGACCGGGCCGACCACCGGGAAGATCATGTAGAAGGCCGGCCCGAGGAGGCCGATCAGGAGGAAGGTGCGCACCAGGTGGTGGCGTGGGAAGCGGCGATCGGCGGCCACGTCGCGCAGTTGGTACAGCGCGACGAGGACCGCGGCGACGGGGAGCTGGCCGTAGACGAAGTCGAGGACGTTGTAGCCGATCGGGCCGGAGGCGGTGACGATCCGCCCCACGAGCCAGGAAGGGTTGCCCAGCGCGTGGTCGGCAGTCGCCACGTACTGGTCGAGGACCATGGGCCGGGCCCTGGCGGTGATCGCCAGCCAGGCGTCGCCGGTCTTGCGGCCCACCATCAGCAGCAGGGCGAGCCCCACGCCCTGCAGCAGCAGGACGCGTTCCCGGCCGGTGCGGCGGGTGACGGCGAGGACCGCACAGCCCAGGATCACCCACAGCGCGCCGATGCCGAAGGGATGGCCGTCGACCACCCTGATGCCGGCCGCCGAGCGGACCACCCAGAAGGCGATGTCGACGCCGATCGCCGCGCCGAGTGCGATGCACCGCTGCCGCCAGGTGAGAACCACCAACATCAACGCCATTCCGGCGTACAGCAGTCCGCCGGATTTGGGCGGGAATATCACCTCTCGGCCCAGGGTGGTGATCGGACCGGGCAGACCGTAGTGGCGTACGGCGCATTCGAGCGCTACGAGAAACCCGAGAACCGCAACCCCCACCACGGCCCATAGCACCGCTCGTGGTTCACGCCGTATATGTATCAATTCAGACCGCTTCACTAGATGCTTCTCACGCCACCCGTTCTACCCGCCCGGGTAAGAGGGAAAGGACAGCCCACAGGTTCCGGGCCCGCAGCCGTCCGTACGCGCCCGCCCTCGCTGGAACCACCTGTCTGCCTCTCCCCCGAACCGGCCCGACTCCGTCGACCCGCGGACCACCCCCGCCACCCGGCCGGAGTCGGACACCCCAGCTGCGTCCCTCTACCCCGCCGCGCCCCGTACAGCCCCGACGGCGTCACCAGGCCGCCGATCGGCCCGCAGCCCGGCGCGTCTGTGCGCCACCGCATCACGTCCAGGATGTCGGTGGTAGGGATGCGCGCCCCACATAGTACGAGGTCAAAACCGGCTCGTCGATGAATGCGGCGAGGAGCGGGCCCACGACCCGTCCGCGGTCTGACGGGGGGGGCGACGGTGATCTCCGGTCCCGTCACAGCATCGGACGGCAGCGCGGGCGGCCGGAGGGCACGGCAGGCTGAGTGAAGATCGTCTACGAGGGGTCGTCAGCAGGGAGGCGCAGCTCCGGTCTTCTCCCTGTCTGCCTGCCACCGTGACGAGGTCCGTCACGGCGGATGGTCCTGCTGCGCACCGTAGGTTCCGCCGACGGGTGGCTGCCATGTTTTCGAGTGGCGTCGAAAGGCGAGTGGCCTGGCAGAAAGGCCCACGGTCAGGAAGTCGGCGGTCGGGTCGGGCGCGAGCCAGTCGGTGAGGGCTTCGACTCCCTCAGCCGGGCCGGCTGAAATCGTTGCTCTGGTCGCCTGTCGCAGGGCTGGTGGCCTGCCACTGCTCGGGGCTGAGCAGGCGGGTCCGCGCGGCCAGGCGGTGCAGGGCCGCGATGGCGCCTTCGTCGAGTTGCGCACCGCTGTAGCCGACGTACGCGACGACGCCGGGCGCCGCCTCCCACGCGAGCGCGCCGTTGCCACCGAACGCCGACGTCACGACCGCGGACCTGCCGTCGACCGTCCCCGCGGTCTCGACACGGCCGGCGTACAACTGGTCTTCGAGGCCGCCGCACCGGGCGACGCCGGCGAAGGTCAGGCCGCCCGAGAGCGCATCGGCCTCCCCGGTGTCCTTCGAGTGATACCGGGCCTCGTTGACGAAGGGCGCTCGTGACGTGCCCGTGGCCTTGACCGACAGCCCGGTCGGTGGATCGATGTGGGGGCGCCCGGAGACAACATCGGTCGCGGCGGCGACGGCGACCAGCTCGGGCCGTGGCAGATCCCCTCGCACCCGCGCGTACGAGCCTCCGACCGGCCACGTGATCTCATGCGCGAGAGCCCTTCCGGACGCGGCGCCGACCCGGACCGAGCGTCCCTCCTCGGGTGCTGCTACCGGGAAGGTGACCACCGCGCCGTGCCGCCCCAACGACCCGTCCGGGTGTCGTACGACGACTGTCGACGGGCCCGCCTGAGCGGCGCGGTCACGCCTGGTCAGCGTGGCGCCCTCCGCCAGTGGTACCCCTGTGATCACCAGTCCGGGGGTCTGCCCCGCCCTCACCCGCGCATCCGGTCCCGCAGGCAACGCGCTGCCGGAAGGCGACGCCGGCCTCGAGCTTCCGCGAGCCGCCGGGACCTGCTCATGGGACCCGCTCATGACCACGATGCCCCCTACCAGCGCCACAGTCGGGACGAGGGCCGCGGCCAGAACGAGCAGCCTCCGCGGTGGTCTCCACGGCGGCCGGTCAGGGCCACTGCTGAGCACATCTCCCATGCCCGCAGTCTGCCCCACGGCTCACGGGCCGTACAGGCGCTGCGGCCCGGCCGTAGCCAAGCCGCGGGCGCGGGCGCCCCCCGTCCCGCTCCCGCCGGTCACCTCCGCTCCAGCGCGGCCAGCCGCAGCTCCAACTGGTCGACCCGGTGCCGTAGCAACGTGACCTGGGCTTCCAGGCTGACCTCCCGCTCCGCCCTGCGCTGGATGCGCGGTGACGCGGCGGCGCGCTCGATCACCGCGTCCAGCTGGACCAGGCGCTGGGGCCCGTTCGGACCGTCCACCAGCCGGGACCGGATCTCGCCGTTGCGATACCAGGACCGCAGGGCCGAGCGGGAAACGCCGGTCTCGGCCTCGGCCTTGGCCAGTGTCACCCAGGGCGTCTCGTCCAGCCGCTCGAACAACTCCAGCTCGTTCTGCCACCGCGCGAGCCGGTCCTCCCAGTCCGACGATCCCTCCATCACACCCTCCCCTCGTCACGGTCACCCTGACAAAAGCAGTGTATTGACAGGGTTGGGACCATGGAACCATGACTTTCGAAAGGTTCACGGTGAAAGCCCGCAAGGCGGTCGTCGCGGCCCAGGAGCAGGCGAGACTCCTCAACCACACCTACATCGGCACGGAGCACATCCTGTTGGGGCTGCTCGACGTGCCGGACAGTAAGGGCGCCGAAGCCCTCCACCAGCTCGGGTACGACAAGGAGACGGCGCAGGCCGACATCGCCGCGGCGGTGCCGCCCGGCACCGAGGAGCTGAGCGGCCACATCCCGTTCGCGCCGCGCGCGAAGCAGACCCTCGAACTCGCCCTGCGCGAGGCGCAGCAGCTGCACCACAACTACATCGGTACGGAACACATCCTGCTCGCCCTGGTCAGGGAAGGCGAGGGCGTCGGCGCGACGGTGCTCGCCCAGCGGATCAACCCGATCAGCAAGATCCGTGCCACGGTACTGGCATCGATGGAGGGATCGCAGGACGTCGCCGTCGGCCCGTGGCCGGCCGGGACACCTGCCACGGAGGACACCGTGACCGCGGCCAGCGCGCTGGCCGGGGGCGCGCCGGTCGGCAGTCATCACCTGCTGGAGGCGATGCTGCGCGCGGAGAACAGCATGGCGGCCAAGGTGCTGCGCGAACTCGGGGTCGACCCGGACGCGGTCGCCGCCAAGATCGACGAACTGGATCCGGAGACGACGACGGACGCGAACCCGGAGGAGGCCGCCGCGCGCCGGATGGAGATCCGGCTGGTCGACGACGAGGTCCACCTGATCCTCCGAGACCCGGCAACGGTCGCGATCGCCAAGAAGGTGACCGCGCTGTCCAACGGCCCGATCGAGGGCGTCGGGCCGGTCGCCGGCCTGTTCGTGCCGCTCTGGCGGTCGACCAACAGCCTGCTGCTGCAGATCCGGAGCATGCTCGAACCGGAACCCGAAGAGGAGGACGGATCGGCCGTAAGCAAGGCGGCCAAGGTCGTACGTACGGTGCTCGCGCACCGGCTCCGCAGGTAACCGGCCGGTCAGCGGGCCGAACCTGTCGGGCGCCCCGAGGCCGACCAGGTCCCCGCGGACCGTGCGCCGAGCTCCGTCCTCTTCACCCGCCCCAGGCGAACCCCCCAGGTCGAAGACTCGGGGGGTTCCCTCTTGGCAGAACGGGCCACCGACTCCAGCACCCTGACCTCCGCCCTGCTCGGCCCGCCGCGCACCGACGGCCGCGCCCGCGGCGCGGTCCTCGCCCTGACCGGCGTAACCTCCTGACCCCGACCGCTACACCCCCGACAACCGTCCAGCGCGCGACCGAAAGATCACGTCTCCATGGAAATCTGGATCAATCCCGCCTGTTCGAAGTGCAGTTCCGCCCTGTCCCTGCTCGACGCGGAGGGCGCCCAGTACACGGTCCGCCGCTATCTGGAGCAGCCGCCGACCAAGGACGAGATCGAGCAGGTGCTGCGACGCCTCGGCCTGGAGCCGTGGGACATCACCCGCACAGGAGAGACCACCGCGACCGAACTGGGCATGGACTCCTGGGAACGCGGCCCCGAACACCGTGCCCGATGGATCGAGGCCCTGGCAGCCCACCCGATCCTGATCCAGCGTCCGATCATCACCGCCGACGACGGATCAACCGTGATCGGCCGATCACCCGAGGCCGTGCGGTCGGTCCTCGACTGAGCAGTCCGGCCCTTCGATCGGGGTGGCCGAGGAACCCTCACGCACCCGGCGGACGAACCACGCGGTGATCGATGACCCCGGCCGCCCATCCGCCGCACCGCTCCTCCTCCCCCGTGACGGCACACCACCGGACCTGGAACGTCATGTCCGGCGGTGCGCTGTGTAGACGGTCGCGGTCATCGGCGCCGTCACCGGACCTGTGCCGAGGCCATCCGTCATCCTCCGCGTGATGGCGGCCTGGAGGGCATGCCCGTCTTCGCGGGCCTGCAGGGCGGCGCTCACCGGGGTGCCGGTGAGGAATCCGGTGGCGAGTGAGGCGGCCGACTCCGCGACGCCTTCCAGCGTCACCTCTTCGACCGTGGCGAGGGCCAGTCCGGCGGCCGAGAGGTCCGCGGCGACCACGACCCGATCGGTGTAGCCGTGGGGCACCTCCTCCAGGAAGGGGGGAGCTCCGTCCGACATGGACGCCTCCAGGGCCGCCTGGAAGGCGGCCCCGAACCCGTGCGAGGCCAGCGGGCCCCAGCTGTTGAACAGGAACCGTCCCTGCGGGGCGAGGACCCTGCGCACCTCGGAGTAGGCGGCCGGCCTGTCGGGGAAGAACATCACCCCGAACTGGCACAGCACGAGATCGAAGCTGCCGTCCTCGAAGGGCAGTTGCTGGGCATCCGCCTGCCGCCAGTCCGCGCGCGGCTCCCGTGCCGATCCGGCGACGACCATCGCTTCGTTGAGGTCGGTCGCCACCACCGAGACCGTGGGTACCGCGGCGAGCAGAGCCGACGTCAACGCCCCGGTCCCGGCGGCGAGTTCCAGGACAGTGCGGGGCCGCAGCGCCGACGCCCTGGTGGCCAGGTCGGAGGCGAAGGGGCGGAAGAGAACCGGCACCAGGTGCCGTTCGTAGGCTTCGGGCATGGACCGTGTCCACCGCCGGTTCGCGTCATCTGCGCTCATGGGACGGACCCTAGTCCCGTGGCGGCTTCGGCAGCGGGCCCCCGCGGTCCCTGCGGCCTCCTGTCGGATCAGGCACCCGCGGGCGGGCTCGTGATCGTGGCGGCGAACGGCTCGCAGCGGAGCAACTCCGTCGTCCGACCCGCCCAGTTGCCGCCCTTCACGATCGCGCGCCGTCCTCCCGTACAGGTACTCCTCGGAGCCCTGTAGCTGATCCGTGCTCCCCCGCTGCCGAGCAGGGTGTCCGCAAAGTGCCGTGTACTGGCGGAACTTGGCGCGTGCCTTGGCCGGTCATGACGGCGAGGCGTACGCCCCTCCCCAGGCTGTCCTCGCTGCCGGGCGCAAGTCGGCCGGTGTGCGTGCGCGCATTTTGTATGCGACCGGAGACCCGGGATCTACGCTGCGGTCAGCCGTGGGGCTGTGCGCAGAACCTCGGGCGAGACAGGGACGAGGGGGAATCGCGTGAGTGGGGACGTTCGCTTCGCCGTCTTGGGCTCCTTGGAGGTCACGGTCGGCGACATCTGGCTGAAGCTGGGCGGACCCGTCCCCCAGCGCATCCTGACCACCCTGCTGCTGGAGCCGGGACGCATGGTCCCGGTCTCCCGGCTCGTACAGGCGGCCTGGGACGACCATCCCCCGCGCACCGCCGAGCACCAGGTGCGCAAGGCGGTCGCCGATCTGCGCCAGCGCATTCCCGACGGCAACTCCCTGCTCTCCACCGACGGACCTGGCTATCGCCTCGACGTCGACCCCGGCAACCTGGACCTCAGCGAGTTCTCGGCGCGACTGCGCCAGGCCCGCGAGGCACAGGAGAGCGGCCGCGTGGACGAGGCGGCACAGCACCTGCGGACCGCGCTCGCGCTGTGGCGGGGCCCGGTGATGTCCGGCAGCGGCGGCCCGGTGATCGCCGCGGCCTCCGCCGTGCTGGAGGAGCGCCGGCTGGCCGCCATCGAGCAGCTCGTCGAACTCCGGCTCGCCCAAGGGGAAGCGGGGGAACTCGTCGGGGATCTGCGGGAGCTCATCACCGAGCACCCGCTGTGGGAGACCCTGCGGGGCCATCTGATGGTGGCGCTGTACCGCTCGGGGCGCCAGGCCGAGGCCCTCAAGGAGTTCTCCCAGGTCCGCGACCTCCTCGCCGAGGAACTCGGCATCGACCCCAGCCCCCACCTGATGCGCCTGTACGAGGCGATCCTGCGCGACAGCCCCGAACTCGCCGCGCCCGCACCGCCCGCCACCCGGGCCCGCGAGGAGGACGTACCCCCCGCCCAGCCGCCGGCCCGCGCGGCGCACCCGGTGGCGGCGCCCTGCACGCTGCCGTACGACCTCATGGACTTCACGGGCCGCGAACGCGAACTCGGCCACCTGCTGGCGCTGGCCGAGCCGCCCGGGGACGGGGCCGTGCGCATCGTGGCCATCGACGGCATGGGCGGCAGCGGGAAGACCTCCCTGGCCGTGCGGGCCGCGCACCGCCTCGCCGACCGCTACCCCGACGGGCAGCTCTACGTCGACCTGCGCGGTTTCACTCCCGGTGAGGAACCCCGCCGGCCGGCGACGGTCATCGGCACGTTGCTGCGCACCCTGGGCGTGCCCAGTGAGCACGTCCCCGACGACAGCGACGGCCGGGTGCAGTTGTGGCGGGCCACGGTGGCCAGGCGCAGACTGCTGCTCGTCCTGGACAACGCCCTCGACGCCGCTCAGATCCGGCCGCTGATACCGGCGTCGGCGGGCTGCCTGGTGGTGACCGCGAGCCGCAACCACCTGGCCGGACTGGACGGCGCCGACCGGCTGTCCCTGTCCACGATGTCGCCGTCGGACAGCCTGGAGCTGATCAGGACGGCGCTCGGTGAGCAGCGTGCGGCGGCCGAGCCGCAGGCTGTGGCGGAGCTGAGCACGCTGTGCGGCCGGCTGCCGCTGGCCCTGCGCGTGGCCACGGCCCGGTTGCGCAGTCGGCCCCACTGGAGCGTGCGGTACCTGGTCGACCGGCTGGGTGACGAGGCTCGGCGGCTGGACGAGCTGGCATCGGGCGAGCACAGCGTCGAGGCGACCCTGCAGCTGTCGTACCAGGCACTGGACGGTGAACTGCGCGACGCCCTGCGGCTGTTGGGCCTGCACCCCGGGGCCGAGACCGACGCTCACTCGGCGGCGGCGCTGCTGGGGGTGGGGGTGCGGGAGGCCGAGGACGCTCTGGAACACCTGCTGGACATGAACCTGGTCGAGCAGTACGAAACAGGCCGGTACGCCTTCCACGACCTGGTGCGCAGCTTCACCCGCCGGCTGCTGGGGCGGAACCCGCGGGAGGAGCGGGTGGCCTTCGGGCGCCTGCTCGAGTACTGCCTGGCGGTGACGGAAACGGCCTGTCGCACCCTGTATCCCGGGCGGGCCGGCACCGCCGCCCGCTTCGCCGACGCCGCGCCGTTCCAGCAGCCCGCCCTCACGGATGCCACCCAGGCCGAGGCACTGTTCGAACGGGAGCACGTCATGCTGCTGGCCGCCGTGGAGCGCGCGGAGCAGGAAGGATTCGACCACCACGCCGTCCAGCTGGCCCGTAACCTGATCTTCCATCTGAACTCGCGCAGCCATCTGCGGGAGTACCGAAGGGCCGCGGGAGTCGCGGTCCGCGCCGCCCGCAGACTCGCCCAGCCGCACACACTCGGCCTGAGCCTGACGAACCTGTCGGCCGTCCTGTGGAAGCTCGGCCGGTTCCGGGAAGGGGTCACGGCCGCCACCGAAGCCCTCGACATCGCGCAGCGCCTCGGTGACCGCGGCGGCGAGGCCATGTGCCTGGACCAACTGGGGCTGCTGCACAGCTGCCTGGGCGATCTCGGCGAGGCCCGCCGCTACCTGGAGCGGGCCATCACCCTGCACGCGGACCTGCCCGACCACCGCCAACGCTCCTACGCCTGGTGCAACCTCAGCACCGTACTGACCTGGCAGGGGCACCCCGAGGAAGCGGCGGCGGCCGCACAGCGCGCCACACTGTTGTGCCAGGACTCGCAGGCCCGGGGCGAGGAGATCATCGCCCTGACCGACCTGGCCGCGGCCCATCTGGCGATGCAGCAGCCCGCCGCGGCCCTGGTCCCCCTGCGGCAGGCACTGGAACTGGGCGACGAGTCCCGCATGCCGGAGGACCTCGCTCTGACCCTCGCCCTGGCCGCCGACGCCAGCGAACGACTCGGGGCGGGGCAGGAGGCCACCCACTACGCGGCCGAGTCCCTGCGGATCATCCAGTCCAAGGGATGCGCGACACGCAACGCCACCGTGGAGAACACCCTCGGCGCCTACCACTGCCGGCGCGGTGACTACCCCATGGCACTGGCCCTGCACACCAGCGCGCACACCCATGCCACCGCCATCGAATACCGGATCGAGATCGCCCGCGCCCTGAACGGAATAGCCGAAGCCCTCGAAGGAACCGGTGAATTCCGCCAATCCGGAATCCACCGGCACCAGGCATACGAACACTTCACGGCAATGGGAGTCCTCCCCAACCCGTCACTCACGCTGTGAAAGGGTTTCGATCCCGTCAGGGCGTGGAGATCGCGGGACCCGTCCCATTGGCCAGGAAGCGCTGGCCGACCGGGGCGTGAGCCGGGTGGGCCGACTGCACCGGCGCGGCCGCCCCCCACACCACCGCGGCCCCGAACGCGGCGGTCACGGCCATCATCGCGAACTTACCGAACATGTCATTCCACCTCTACGCTTGGACTGCCGTCTCGATCACCGTCGGCCGTGTCCCTGAGACCCCGATGCCGACAGCAGAAATGCTCCCGTGACCCCGTCCCGATCAGATCCCGAACCGGTACCGGGAAATTCCCCGTGCTGGTGCAGGCCGATGGTCAGGCTGTGCCGACGTCAGCCGCGGGCGGCGGTGAGGTCCGACCGCGGCCGGGACCCGTCGCCGCCCGCCGGAGTCAGCCGCAGCGGCAGGCGGCGCAGCCCGTTAACCACGATGGAGTCCAGATACTCGGGTTCGCCGTCGAGTCTGATGTCGCCGACCTGGGCGAGCAACTCCCGCAGCACGGCCCGGATCTCCAGCTTCGCCAGTTGGGTGCCCACGCAGTAGTGCGGGCCGGCACCGAGCGCCAGGTGCCGGTTGGGGCTGCGCCGGACGTCGAAGACGTCCGCGTCGGTGAAGTGCGCCGGGTCGCGGTTGGCGGAGGACAGCCAGCACACCACCAGCTCGCCCCGCCGCACCCTCCGCCCGCCGAGTTCCACGTCCCTGGTCGCCCGGCGCATGATGTGCGTGGCGCTCGAGGTCCACCGCAGTATCTCGTCGATCGCCGTGTTCACCACCTGGTCGAAGTCCGCTCGCAGCAGAGCCAGTTGGTCGGGCCGGCGCAGCAGTGCGAGCATCCCGCCGGACATGGCGAGCCGTACGTTCTCCGTCCCGCCGACCAGCAGGTTGTCGCAGTTGAGGACCACGTCGTCGAGCGGCAGGAGCGCGCCCTGGTACGTCAGGGTGGCCAGCACGCTGACCAGGTCGTCGCCCGGTGCGGCACGCCGGCGCTCCACCAGGTCGCCGAAGTAGTCCAGGATCTCCAGGTGCGCGATGCTGCGCTCCTCGGCCGTACCCGCGCAGAACGCCTCGGTCGACCACTCCACGACCGAGGGCCGGTCCTCGTCCGGGATTCCCAGGAACGAGCAGACGACCTCGATGGGCACCTTCGCGGCGAGATCACCGACGAAGTCGACCCGAGTGGCCTCGACAGCGGAGCGGACGGCCGCGTACGCCGCCGAGTCCAGGAAATCCCCCAGCCGCCGCAGGTTCCTGGGCGCGAACCAGCCCGCGGCCGCGCCGCGCAGCGCCTGGTGCCGTGGCGCGTCCGACAGCGCCAGGGTGCGGTCGCTGCCGGGGTCCTCGCCATGGGCCAGCGGGCGCAGCAGGATCCCGGAGGACGAGCTGAACGTCTCCGCGTCCCGCAGGACCTGCTTCACCTCGTCGTGGCGGGTGAGCGACCAGAAGGCCGGGAAGACGCCGGGTTCGTGCCGCACCACGGGTTCGTTCTCCCGCATCCAGCGCCACAGCGGGAACGGGTTGCCGTGCCGGTAGGTCTCGCCGTCGACGAGCCGCCCGATGTCGTCGACGGTGTACGTGTGGTCGGTCACGATGCCCTCTCCCAGGAACTGCGGCCGGCGGCCGGGGCCGGATGCGTGTACCGCGCGAGTTCGGCGGCGATGAGCGCGGCGGGCGGATCGTCCCGCAGGTAGAAGTGGCCGCCCGGCGTCACGACCGGAACGAACGGGCCGCTCGTGTGCTGCCGCCACTGCCGGAACCGGGAGCGGATCTCCGGGATGTCGGTCTGGCCGGCCACGGCCACCAGCCGTGCGTCGATCCGCTTCCCGACGTGCTCCCGGTACCCGGCGACGAGGCGGAGGTCGTCCTTGATGTAGTCGAGGATCAGTTCCAGCAGTTCCTCCTCCTGCCGGATCTGCGGGCTCACCGGTTCGTAGCGTTCGAGATAGCGCAGTACGTCCGCGGAGTCCTCGTAGGGGACCGGTGGCCGCAGCGCGGGTGCCGCGGCGGAGGAGACGACCAGCGTGGGCACGTCGGCTCCGGCTTCGCGCAGGCAGTCGGCGACCTCGAAGGCGACGTAGGCGCCCATGCTGTGCCCGAACAGCACGGAGTAGCGTTCCTGGCCCGCGAGGATCTCCTCGGCCACGGACTCGGCGAGTTCGCGCAGCCCGGCCGGCGGCTCGTCGAGGATGCGGTCCTCCCGCCCCGGGTACTGCACGGCGTGCACCCGGGCCGCGGGAAGCAGCGTCTGCCAGGGCCGGAAGAACGAGGCGCAGCCCCCGGCGTGCGGGAAGCACAGCACGGCCGGATGTGCGTCGCTTCCGCGGGCCGCCGCACGGGCGGCATGCCCCGGGCCCAGCTTGCGTATGGCGGTGGCCGGTGCCACCGAGGGCCCCCTCACGACCGTGTCAGCAGGTCGACCTGCTGGGGGATCGTGCCGCAGCGGTAGACCTGCTTGACCCCGACGGGCCGCCCGGCGATCCTGCCGAGGGCGCGGGACAGCTTGAGCACGGTCAGGGAGTTGCCGCCGAGGTCGAAGAAGGTACCGCTCTCGTCCTGCCCCACCGGCACACCCAGGACCTGCTCCCACACCTGCGCGACCTGATGGGTGAGGGCGGGGGCGGGCGCGCGGCGAGTGTCGTCCGTGGCCGCCTGTGCGTCGTCGGCCGTCGCCGTTTCCGGGCCTCCGACCACCTCCGCCGTCGTCCCCGCGTCCCCGACCACCTCCGCCGTCGTCCCCGCGTCCCCGACCACCTCCGCCGTCATCCCCGCGTCCCCGGTGCGCAGCGACGCCAGCAGCGCCGCCCGGTCGATCTTGTCGTGCGCGGAGCGGGGCAGCGCGTCGGTGAACAGGATCCGGTCGGGCACGACGGCGCCGCCGAGCGTCTCGGTCACGAACCGGCGTACCGAGGCTGCGTCGGCCCGGGCGCCCGCCTTCTTGACGGCGAAGGCGTAGCAGGTCGACGACTCGCTGTCGTAGGCGACGGCGGCGCTCTGGATGCCGGGGTGGGCGGCGAGCGCTTCCTCGATCGTCTCCAGGTACACCCGCACTCCGCGGATCTTGACCTCGTTGTCGAGCCGTCCCACGAACTCCAGTTGGCCCCGCGGTGAGCAGCGGCCGAGGTCACCGGTGAGGTAGACCCGTACAGGGTGTCCGGCCTCGCCCCGCACGTCGACGAACCTGGCCTTCGTCTGCCGCTCGTCGCCGACGTATCCGCGGGTCACCCCGCCGCCGGAGACGGCGATCTGGCCGACGGCGCCCCGCGGGACCTCACGCAGGTCGTCGTCCAGCAGGTGGATGCCGGTCCCGGGGACCGGTGTTCCGATGCCGGGCTCGGCGGGCTTGTCGTAGACGCGGTAGGTGGACCAGACGGTGCACTCGGTGGGGCCGTACTCGTTGCCGAGGGCGACCGCGGGCAGCAGGGCGAAATGCTGGTCGATGACGCCGCGGGCGAGGGACTCGCCGGCGCATATCACCAGCCGCAGCGAGGCCAGGTCACGGGCCAGGCGCTCGTTCTCCCGCACGGTGTGCAGAAGTTCGGCGTAGAAGCTCGGCACGGTCAGGGTGTGTGTCACCCGGTGCCGGGCGACGAGCTCGACGAGCGCCTCCGGTACGCGCCGCTCCTCCTGCCCGGCGACGACCAGCGTGCCGCCGGCCGCGAGGGTGCCCCAGACACCGGCCACCGACGAGTCGAAGTGGAACGGTGACAGCAGCAGGAAGACGGGGCTGCCGAACCCCTCGTACACGGCGAGCCGCGCGGCGTTGGAGACGGCCAGGTTCTCCTGGGAGACGGACACGCCCTTGGGCCGGCCGCTGGTGCCCGAGGTGTACAGCACGTATGCCTCGTCCTCCGGCACCACCACGGGGACCTCACGGGTCACCGATCCCTGCGCCGCAGCCGCGCGGGGCTCGGTCACCTGTCCCCCCGGTCAGCGGATCGAGCACCACCGAGACCCCGGAGGACGACCTGACGTGCCGGGCGGTGTCCTCGGGCGCGGCCGGGTCGAGGAACACGAACGACCGGCCGGACAGCCACACGCCCAGCGCCAGGGCGACCGTGGACACCGTCCGGTGGGAGAGGATCCCGGTCCGGCCGGAGGCGGAGCCGTCCGCGTCCAGAGTGCGGGCCAACGACGAAGCCACCGCGGCCAGTTCGCCGTACGTGAGGGTGTCGTTCCCGCAGATCACGGCGGGGCGGTCCGGATGCCGTCCCGCCTGCTCCATGACCGCGTCGCGGACCCGCTGCCCGCGAGGGGACGGAGGGGACTCGTCGGACGTCGTTGCGCGAAGCTGAAGTCTCGTCATGCACGCCATCCTCCGCAGCCCCTTCCGGAAATCGTCCCGGCCCGCTCCGGGAACGGATGGGGAACGCCCCGGTAACGCCCCCTCCTACGGTGTGGCCGTCGATGACCGACTGCGCCATCAGGGGAAAGGGACGCGGTGTACACCTCATTCGCCGAAAAACTCTCAGAACCGGATCTCATAGACCTGGGCAACGAGATATACGTGGTCCGCTTCGAGGTCATGAAAGTCACCTCGGTCCGGGCCGCGGTGCGGGACCTCCTGGACCGTGGAGTCATCCGCCGGGGGCAGACCCTGGTCGACAGCTCCAGCGGCATCTACGGCCACGCCCTCGCCCTGGTCTGCCGCGAACTGGGCCTGAAATGCCACATCTTCGCCTCCGTGGCCGTCGACGCGGCCATCCGCACCCAGCTGAAGTACCTCGGGGCGACCTACACCCAGGTCCCGCCCTCCGGTGACGACGGCCTCCAGCACGACCAGGAGACCCGCGTCCGGCTCGTCCACGCCTATCTGAAGGACAACCCGGACGCCTACTGGATGCAGCAGTACCACGACGACGTGCACTACATCGGCTACGAGCGTGTCGCGAACACCCTGGTGAAGGAACTGGGCTCCAGCGACCTCACCCTCGTCGGCGGGGTCGGCACGGGCGCCTCCACCAGCGCGATGGGCCGCTATCTTCGCCAGGCCGGCAGCGACGCCCGGCTGGTGGGCATCCAGCCCTTCGGCAGCCGCTCCTTCGGCTCGGAGAGCATCCCGCTGGACGGGTTCATCATCGCCGGCATCGGCAGCGGCATCCGGTTCGGCAACATCGACTACCGCGCCTACGACGACATCCACTGGATCAACTTCGATGTCTCCGCCGCCGGTTGCCGCCGACTGCTGTCCACCACGGGCGTCTTCGCCGGCCTGTCCGCCGGCGCGGGCTGGCAGGTCGCCAACCACGTGCGCGCCGGCCGGCCCGACGGCGGGCCCATCGTCTTCCTGGCCGCCGACCCGGGACACCGCTACGTCGACAGGGTCTTCCCGCCCGACGGCCCGGTCGAGGCCGACCCCGACCACCGCCCCCGGATCATCACGGACCTCGCCGACCTGACCGGCCCCTGGTGCGCCATGAACTGGGCGCGCCGGCCCTACGACGTCCAGGACGACCTGCCGGTGTACCCGCTGCCGTCCTGAGCCCCCAGCGCCCGAACGCCCGGCATCCCACTGTGAGGCCCTCCCCCATGACCAACGTCGCCGTCATCAACTACAGCCCCAAGAGCGACTACGCCGCCATGCTTCCGGAACTGGCCGGCGCCCTGCACGTGTTCAGCCACCACGAGCTGGCCGGCACCGAGAGCTTCGCCCACTACGAACACGTACCCGACTGCGAGTTCGTCCCCTACGCGGAACTGCGGATCAGGCAACTCGCCCACGACAAGCAGTTCACCCACCTCATCACGGACAACGAGTACGACCTGGAGCGGGCCGCCCGCATCCGTGAGGACCTGAAGATCCCCGGGCAGTCCGCGGCCGGCGCGCTGTCCTTCCGGGACAAGGCCGTCATGAAACAAGTGGCGGGTCGCACCGTGCCCACGGCCCGGTTCGCCCGTCTGGAGACGATCGTCGACCTGACCGACTTCATCGCGGCCCACGCCTACCCGGTCGTGGTCAAGCCGGTCAAACAGGGCGGATCCCGTGACATCTCCGTGCTGCGCGGCGAGGAGGACCTGCTGGCCTTCAGCCGCCGGCACTGGCGCGAGGACCTCATGGTCGAGGAGTTCGTGCAGGGGCAGATGTACCACGTGGACGCGGTACTGGCCCCCGGTTACCGGTTCGTGGCCGGCTCACGCTATGTCCGCAGCTGCCTCGGCGTCTTCTCCGGACAGAACAACGGCTCGATCCAGCTGCACCCCGAAAACGCCTTCGCCCGGCGCCTGGAGGAGTTCTTCGACCGCGTCCTCGACGCGTTCGACACGCCGGACGTCAGCGCCTACCACCTGGAGGTGTTCCACACCCCGGACGACGAACTCGTCCTGTGCGAGATCGCCTCCCGCGTCGGCGGCGACCGCATCCCCGCCCTCACCCGCCTCACCTACGGCGTGGACCTGCACGCCAGCTGGCTGCGCCAGTCCTGCGGACTGCCCGTCGACCCACCGCCGGCCACCGCGCCCGCCCAGGTGCACGGCTCCCTGTCGATCCTTCCGCAGGGCCGCCCGGTACGCGCCCCTCGGCGGCCCCCCTTCGCATGGGTGCGGCACTACGAGGTCAACGACCAGCTCGCCCCCGACGCGGTGGCACAGAACAGCACCTCGTTCCTGTGCTTCGTCATCGTCGCCGGCCGCGACCTCGACGAGGTCGAGCAGCGGCTGCTCACCGCGGAGAACTGGCTCATGGAGCACCTGGAGGAGGTACCCGCCTCATGAAGACCTGGCGCCGGACGTCGTCGGACGGGCGCGCGCTGCTGCTGGCCGTACTGCTCACCGGCCTGACGACGTTCATGTTCCTGCCGCTGCTGGCCATCCACTTCACCGCCGAGGGCCTGCCCACCGGCCGGGTCGGCTTCCTTGTGGGCCTGCTCGCCTTCTGCGGCCAGGGCTTCTCCCTGGTGTGCGGGCTGATCGTGGACCGGCTGGGCACCCGCGCGGTGCTCACCTCCGGCTTCGGCCTGCGGATCGCCGGCTACGCGCTGCTCGCGCTGGGGGACGGCGGCCACCTGGTCCCGCTCGTCGCCGGGATCGTGGCCATCGGCGTCGGCGGCTCCCTGCTGGGCCTGACCATCAAGACGCTGCTGGTGCGGGAGGACAGCGTGGAGCCGCGCGAGATGCTCGCGCTGCGCTCGACCTTCGTCAACGTCGGCGTGGTCGCGGGACCGGCCCTCGGCGCGGCGCTCTACCCCCTCGGTTTCCCCTACATCCTCGCCGCCTGCGTGCTCTCCCACCTGCTTCTGGGCATACGGCTGACCCTCCGCCCCACGGCACCCACCCGGCCCGGACCACAGGCCGCCGCGGCCACCGGGGACGGGCCGCCCCCCGCCGGCACACCGCAGTGGGCGCGCTGGCGCTGGATACCGCTGTGCCTGCTCGGCGTCGCCTTCTGGGCGATCTACAGCCAGCTCAACGTGCTGATGCCGATCACCGCCAAGGAACTCACCGGCAGCGCCGGGGCCGGCGCGGTGGTGTTCACGCTCAACGGTGTCCTGTGTGTCCTGCTGCAGTACACGCTGCTGCACCACGTCTTCCGCAACGCCACCACCCGTACCCTGCTCGCGGTCGGCTTCGTCGCCTTCGCCTGCGCGTACGCGGTGTTCATCGCGCTGGCCGGCTGGTCCTCACTGCTGGCCTTCGTCCTGCCGGTCACCGTCGCCGAGATGCTGATCGCTCCCAGCCTCGACGAACAGGCCGTCAAGGTCGCCTCCGTCCGCCGCACCGGCCTCGCTCTCGGCACGATGAGCGCCGCCGGAGCCGTGGGCAGCCTCCTCGGCTCCAGCCTGGGCGGCTACCTCATGCAGACATTGCACGGCGGCACGGGCCTGTGGCTGGTGCTCGTCGTGTTCTCCCTCGCCGCCGCGGCCACCTGTTTCCTCCTACCGAAGGTGCACACGCAGCATGCCTGACACCCAGCCCACAGCCGTCCTGCTCAACCCCCGCGACCTGGTCGTCACCGCGGCCGAGAAACTGGGACTCGCCCTGGTCGTCGTCGCCGACCCCGAGGCGCCGCTCCCCGAAAACGCCCCCGAACCGATCCTGCGCAGCCCGTGGATCAGCGACCTCGACCAGCTGATCGAGCAGCTGCGCGCCCTCGAACTGCCCGCCCCCGTCAGTTGCTTCGGCTTCGGCGAACTGGGCTCCGCGGCGTCCGCGGTGATCAACGAACGCCTGGGCTGGCCGGGCAACCCGCGCGAGGCGCTGGCCGCGTTCAAGGACAAGGCCAGGCTGCGGGCCGAGGTCGGCGACCGGGCCGGAACGCCCGTCGCCCACATCACCTGCACGACCGTGGAGGAGCTGCGCGCCGCCGTGGAGCGGATCGGCCACCCCTGCGTGGTCAAGCCGGTGGACGGCACCGGCAGTTCGGGGGTGCGGTACCTCGCCGACCGGGCGGAGACCGAGCGCCACCTGGCCGCCCTCACCTTCGACACCCCGCAGCTCGTCGAGGAGTTCCTCGTGGGCGCCGAGTACAGCGTGGAGGCGGTCAGTACCGCCGAGGGGCACCGCATCCTGGCGATCACGGAGAAGACGACCACCGGCGCGCCCCACTTCGTCGAGACGGGACACACGCTGCCGGTACGCCTCGATGCCGGCGACGAGAGCGCCATCCACGACCTGGTCACCGGAATGCTGGACGCGGTCGGCTACCGCTACGGCCCCTCACACACCGAGGTCATGCTCACCGAGGGCGGCCCCCGCCTCATCGAGTCCCACGGCCGCCCCGGCGGCGACCGCATCAGCGACCTGCTGCTGCTCGCCCTCGGCGAGGACGTGTTCGCGCAGACCATGAGCGCCGTCCTCGGCCTGCCGGCGCCCGAGCCCGCCACCGTCCGACGGGTCGCCGGCATCCGCTACGTCACCTTCGACCGTACGGTCCCGATGCCGGGCACCAGCACCGAACTCGTCGCCTCGCTGCCTGGCGTCGCCGAGACGGCCATCACCGTCGAGCCCGGCCACAGGCCGCCGCCGGTCCGCCAGTCGGGCGACCGGCACGGCTTCGTCGTCGCCACCGGCAGCACGCGCGACGAACTCGAGACCAACCTCGCCCGCGCGGTGCGCACCCTCACCGCGACCGCCTGAACACGTCACGGTGCGCACCCCTCACCGCGACTGCCTGAACACCTCCCTGCCTTCCTCAGCCCTCCCCGAACCGATAGGTGCCCCGACGTGCCCTACAAGATCCTCGTCCTCGTCTCCGAGGCGTCCAAGTTCGAACTCGACAACCACTCGATCATTCCCAGCGCCCTGCACCGCGAGGGCCACGAGGTGCACATCGGTGACATCGACACTCTCGGTGTGCACGACTCGCTCGTCGTCTGCGACCGTATGAAGGTCACCGACGAGCTCACCTCCGGCGGCGACTTCCCGACCCTGAGCGAATCCGGCGTCAGTGCCGAGGAGTTCGACCTGGTGTGGGTCCTGGCGGGCACCCACCCGGAGGCGGGCAACGACTCCTTCCAGCTGCTGTGGCTGCTCAACCAGCGGGTGCCGTTCGTCAACGACGCCTCCGCGCTGTTCTTCCTCAACACCAAGACCAACCTGGTAGCCATCGTGCCCGGCGAGCACCTGCCGGAGTCCTACGTGACCAACGACTACGACTTCCTGAACAACCTGGTCGAGTCCGACCCCGACCGCTCCTGGGTCGTCAAGCCCACCGCGGACGGCTGCGGCGCCGACGTCTTCGTCGTCAACCGGACCGACCGCAACCGCTCGGCCCTGCTGGGTTCGGCCACCGGCAACGCCGCCTCGCGCTACGGCCGTTACGGCCGCGACATCATCGGCATGGCCAAGCGGCACACCGCCGTGCAGGAGTACATCCCCAACGTCCGCGACAACGAGAAGCGCGTGATCATCGCCGGTGGCGAACCCGTCTCCGGTTTCCTGCGCTTCCACCCCGAGCACGACCACCGCTCCAACGCCACCCTCGGCGCCCGCTTCGAGAAGCTCGAACTGAGCGCCGACGAGGACCAGTTCGTCCGCGCCCTGGGCAAGCGGCTGATGGACCTCGGCGTCTTCTACTCCGGCATCGACATGGCCTACCCGTACGTCATCGAGGTCAACATGGTCAATCCCGGCGGCCTGAGCTACCACCAGCTCGCCACGGGCGAGGACCGCTCCTCCGAGGCCGTCAACACCGTGCTGGCGGCCCTGCGCACCGCCGGGAAGCTGTCGTGAACGCCTGGCCCTGGCTCGACACCCGGGCCGCGGCCGCGTGGGAGGACTTCGCGACGGGGCGGGAAGCCGACTGCGACCGGGAGCGCTTCGACAAGGCCCTGCGGCGGCCCGACTGGCGGACCGCCTACCCGCCCCAGGTGTTCACCGCCGACGCCACCTCCGAGACCGTCACCGCCGGAGTGCGCCTCGCCGAGCTGATCTCCGGCTTCCCGCACCGGGTCTTCGGCGAGGACCTCACGGCGTGGACGGACTACCTCGACGTGCCCGCCGAGGACGCCGCCCTCATGACCCAGGCGCTGCGCCAACCCCGGCTGCGGCGCGCCGCCACCGCCTTCATGCGCCCCGACCTGGTCCTCACCCACGACGGCCTGAAGCTGGTCGAACTGAACGTCGCCGCCTCCCTGGGCGGCCTGAGCACCCTCGCGCCGTACACGGCCGCCACCCGCGCATCGGCCTACGCCGCCTTCCTCGCCCGGCGCGGAGTCGTCTTCGACGCCCCGGACACGGCGAAGATCTGGCTGGATGTCTTCGCCGGCCTGACCCGGGCCCGCGGCGAGGGACCCCTGCGCGTGTTCGAGGCCACTGCAGACCCGTCGGACCTCGACGGGGGCCGCCGCTTCTTCGTCGACATGCTCCGCACCGCCGGCCACCACGTCAGCTGCGGACTCGTCACCGACCTGGACTTCACCGACGCCGGCGTCACCCACGACGGCGAGCCGGTCGACGCCGTCTTCACCGCCTACACCTGGCACGAGACCAAGCAGTTCGTCCCGCCCGCGCTCACCCGCAGGCTCATGGAGTACGACACCGCCGGCCTGGTGGACTTCATCGGCTCCCCCGCCGCCGCCCTGTACGACAACAAGGGCAACCTGGCGCTCCTCCACGACCCGGATCACCACCACCTGCTGACCGCCGAGGAACGCGCCCTGGTCGCCCGCTGCGTACCGACCACCTTCCGGCTGCGCCCCGGCACCCTGGAGCGGGCACTCGCCCACCGCGACCTGCTCGTGTGCAAGCCCGCCTCCGCCTACGGCGGCAAGAACCTCCAGTTCGGCTCCGCGATGAGCGACCAGGAATGGCGCTCCCTGATGCGGACCCGGCTGGCCGACCCCGACGAACGCCACGTCCTGCAACTGCGCCAGCACCCTGCCACCGTCCACATCCCCGGAGCACACCCGGCCGAACGCGAAGTGGTCCTGGCACCGCTCGTCTTCGGCGGCACCCACGCCGGAGTGTTCCTGCGGCAGGCCCCGCCACGCCCGCGATCCGCGATCAACGCCTCCAACGGCGCGGAGGTGGCGGCGCTGCTGACCGTCCGAAACAGCCGGAACGCCTGAAGCGAAGGAAACCGAAGCATGCTGCGCATCGCCGTCCCCAACAAGGGCTCGCTGTCCCAACCGGCCATGGAGATACTCCGCGAGGCCGGCTACCGGCAGCGCGACGACAGCAAACAGCTCGCCCTCGTGGACCCCGTCAACGAGGTGGAGTTCTTCTACCTGCGCCCCCGCGACATCGCCGTGTACGTCTCCGCGGGCCGTCTGGACCTGGGCGTCTCCGGCCGGGACCTGCTGATCGACTCGGCCGCCGCCGCCGAGGAGACGCTGTCGCTCGGCTTCGCCCGCTCCACGTTCCGCTTCGCCGCCAGACCCGGCACCGCCACCTGCGTCGAGGACTTCGACGGCCTGACCATCGCCACCTCCTACGAGGGCATCGTCGCCAAGCACCTCGCCCAGGCCGGAGTCTCCGCCTCCGTGGTCCACCTCGACGGCGCCGTCGAGAACGCCATCCAGCTGGGCGTCGCCCAGATCGTGGCCGACGTGGTCGAGACCGGCGCCAGCCTGCGCAACGTGGGCCTGGAGGTCGTCGGCGAACCCATCATGACCTCGGAAGCCGTCGTCGTCCGCCGCGCCGGCACGGCCATCTCCCCACCGGCGCAGCGTTTCCTGCGCCGCCTCAAGGGCGTCCTGGTCGCCCGCTCCTACGTGATGATGGACTACCACTGCCCGGCCGAACACCTCAACGAGGCGATGGCCCTCACCCCCGGCCTGGAATCACCCACGATCTCCCCGCTGCGTACCGGCGTCCACGTCGCGGTCCGCGCGATGGTCCCCACCAGCGACGCGCAACACGTCATGGACGCCCTCTACACGCTGGGCGCCCGAGCCATCCTCACCACCGCCATCCACGCCTGCCGCCTGTAGCAACGACTTCCAGTACCGCCCGCGGCGGCCTCCTGCTGCCAGGGGTTTCCCTCGGGGGTTTCCCGGTTCCCGTCGAGGTGGGCAACGCGGCGGTTCTCGACAGCCGGTCATGACGCACCTCAGTCTCGAAGCACCGTCAGCTCGAGCATCGTTCCCGAGGAGCACTCATGATCGTCCGCAAGCAGCTCTCCATCGCCCTGGCCACCGCCGCACTGGCGACGGGCCTGGTCACCGCCGCCGCGCCGGCGTCGGCGAAGCCCGCCCGTCTGGCCGCCGCGGAGTGCGGGGTGCGCTCGGACGGCAAGCTGTGGTGCGGCAACCGCGTCGGCGCCAAGGGGTACGAACACCGCTCGTACGGCTCGGCGGTGCGCGGCCCGCTGAACACGTCGTTCAGCTGGTTCGCCTGCTGGGGCCCGGGTGACCAGCACGGCGGCGGCAACAACGTCTGGTACTGGACGCAGCTCGACAACGGACAGTGGGGCAACGTGCCGGCCGTCGACGTGCACACCTCCGTCGACCCGGCCCCGGGTCTGCGCCAGTGCTGAACCGACCGCCTGACGCATGAGCGGGGCCCGCCTCTCCACTCCGGAGAGGCGGGCCCGCTCCCGCTGTCCGTCGACCTCACATGCCGCTTGCCGGCGGCGGCATCTCGACCGTGATGCGCTGATGTTCGTGATCAGCCAGTTCCGCCACGGCGAGGGCCCCGCACGCGACGGCCAGCGACTTCGCCTCCACCACCTGGGCGAGCGCTTCGGCGCCGCGGCCCGAGGCCGACAGCGCGGTTCCGGCGGTCAGCCGGGCCATGGCCTCGTTGAGGAGCATCCGGGCCGCGCCGAACTCGGCGGCCGCACCGCACGCGGTGTCGCCCGCCGCGGGGTCCTGTCGCGCGAGTTGCACCTCGGCGCGGGCCAGCAGCGCGAACCCGCGGCGACCGCGCGGCCCGCCCGGGGCCGCGCAGGCGGCCGCCGCGCGTTCGGCCCAGCTTTCGGCGGCCGCCACATCGCCCAGGGCCAGTTCCGCGACCGCCAGGAGCCGAAACCACATCGGACGGACCGGTGCTTCGAACCCGAGCAGGTCGGGGCCGCCGCCCGCTTCGAGCACCTTGCTGACACAGCCGTCCGGATCGCCGTTGAGCAGCAGAGTCTGGCCGAGCATGCCGACCATCGCCGACCGGTGCGCGCCCAGTGCGGGGCCGGCCAGAGCGAGCGACTCCTCACAGATCTTCAGTGCTCCGGCGAAGTCTCCCCGCCACATCAGGACCGCCGCGCTCACCACCTCGGCCAGCGAGCGCGGCTCGCTGCTGCCGACGAGTGACGCCGCCTCCAGTGCGTCGTCGGCGTACGCCGCCGCCTCCTCCAGGCGCCCGAGCCACATGTAGGCATAGGCGGAGGCGGCGAACAGATCGGCGAGCACGAGACTCTGGCCGGTGCGACGGGACAGTTCCAGGCCCCGGTCGAGATGGCGCAGCGCGGGGTCGTAGTCCTCGTGGAGCATCTCCGTCCAGCCCATCATGACGAGCGTGTCCAGCTGCCCGGCGAGTTGCTGGTCGTCGGTGTCGTCGAGGGCTTCCACCACCAGGTCGAGGTGGCCGGTCGCCCGAGCGTCGCCGGCGAAGGTGTGCGCCAGTGCCAGGAGAGCTCGGACGGCGCTGGTCTGCACCGGGTCGCCGACATGTTCCGCGGAGTGCAGCGCGCGTTCGCCCCAGTCGACGGCCGTGGAGAAGTCGTTCCTGCGCAACGCCACCACCGCGACCCCCAGTTGCAGGGTGGCGGTCTCAGGGGTCAACTCGCCGTTCAGTTCGGCCAGTTCCCGCAGCAGCAGGGCTGTCGCCTCTTCGTACCGGCCGAGTGCCCACTCCATGGTGGCTCGCAGGGCAGTCACCTGGGCCCGCTGTTCTCGTGCGTGCGCGGGCAGGAGGGATGCGGCCGTGCGCAGGGTGTCGCGGCTTTCCAGCAGTCGTCCGGCCAAGCCCAGCGCGTGGGCCTGCTGCAGCCACAGTTCGGGCCGTAGCCGGCTCTGCTCGCCGAGTAGTCGCAAGGCTTCCTGTGTCCAGTGCGCGGCCGTGGCCGGCGCGATCGTCATCACCTGACGGGCGGCACGTGCCAGCAGGTCGACGGCGTGTTCGTCCCCCACGCGCGCCGAACGCCGAACGTGCGACGCCTGGGCGGTCAGCGGTGCGCCGTGCAGCGCCAAGCCCTGCGCGGCGCGGGTGTGCGCCTCGATCCGCCACCCTGCGCCGGCCCCCTGATACACCGCTGCCCGCACCAGCGGATGGCGGAACCGGAACTGGCGCGTGGAGCCGACCTGCCGTACGAGGTCACGCTCCGCCAGCTCGTCCAGGGCGGCAAGGGCCTGCGCCTCGCCGGTCCGGGCCACGACGGCCACCATGTCGGCTTCGAAGGAGTCCCCGAGCACCGCGGCCGCCTGGGCGCAGGCTCTCGCACCGGCCGACAGGCCCCCCAGTTCCTCCAGCAGTGCGGCACGCACCGATGGCGGCAGGTCGCCGGCGACGGGTGCCGAGTCGGCCACGACCGCGGGCGGGCTCTCGGCGCCGGAGCTTCGGGACAGTGCCTCCAGATAGAAGGGGTTTCCGCCGCCGGCCTCGTACAGCCGTTGGAAACGCCAGTGATCCGTCCTGGCACCGCACAGCTCCGCCGCCTCGGCCGGGGACAGCGGCTCCAACTCGACCCTGGCCACTCGTCCCTCCGCTCCCGCCCTGGCGAGCGCCGCGGTCAGTCGCGGTGGGGCCTGCCGGGGCCGGTAGGCGAGGGCGAGGAGCAGCGGTGTCCTCGGCGGGTGCCGTACCAGATGGTCGATGAGCTCTGCGGTGGCGTCGTCCGTCCACTGCAGGTCGTCGAGGCTGAGCACGAGCCCGCCGTCGGCGCTCAGCGTCTCCAGCAGCGTGCGCACCGCCCGGTGGAACCAGTACCGTTCGGCACTCACCGGATCCGTTCCTCGCGGGAAGCGGTCACCGAGGGCCGGGAAGACCATACTCAGCAGGGCCGACGCGCCGGACGACGATCCGTCCTGCCGGAGCCGGCCGAGGTCCACGGTGCCGAGGTGGTCGTCCAGGGCGTCCACGAACGCACCGTACGGAGCCCGGTCGAACTCCACGCTGCGTCCGGCCAGGGCCACGAAGCCGTGCCGCCTCGCGCGCTCGCCCAGTTCACCGAGCAGCCGCGTCTTTCCGATCCCCGGCTCCCCCACGACCTCGACCACCCCTGGCGCACCCGCCAGGGCATCCGCGATCGCGCCGTCGAGGATCGTCAGCTCTGATGCCCGCCCGACCAGACGGCTTCCCGTCCACGGCCGCCGCGATGACCGCCGGCCGTGCAGTGCGCCGGGGTTCGGCCCGGTGGGTGCCGATGCAGAGGTGGGTGTCGGCCGCGGCGAGGGCTCGGCCGTGGATCCGGCCGCGGGGCCGGCGGCTGGGCCGTTCAGTGCGGGATCGGCGGCCAGGATCTGCTGGTGCAGTCGCCGCAGCGGGAGGCTGGGGTCGCAGCCGAGTTCCTCGGCCAGCAGAAGCCGGATGCGCTCGTAGTGGCTGAGGGCGTCGGCGGGGCGGCCACTGCGATGCAGGGCGAGGATGAACTGGCCGGCCAGTCGTTCGTCCAGGGGGTGTGTCTCCACCCAGGCGGCCAACTCGGCCACCAGTTCGGTGTGGTGACCGCGGCGGAGCCGGACGTCGGTGTGGTCCCGTTCGACCGCGACACGTTCCTTGTCGACCGCGTCGCGCAGGACGTTGAACCAGGGGGTGTCCAGACCCGCGAAGGCGTCTCCCCGCCAGAGGGCGAGCGCCTGCGCGAACAGGACCGCGGCCTGCTCGTCCTGCTCCTTCCGTGCGGCCGCGCGGGCTCGTGCGGCAAGGTCGTCGAAACGGTGCAGGTCCACGGCGGTCGCCGCGACGTCGAGGACGTATCCGCCGGATCGCCGCACGATGTCCGCCCCGTCGGCGACGGCCAGAGCCTGCCGCAGACGGGAGACGTAACCGTAGAGCGTGTTACGGGCCCGCTGCGGAGGACGGTCGGCCCAGACGCGCTCGACGAGCTGGTCCACCGAGACCACGCGGTTGGCGTCGACGAGCAGTACGGCGAGTACACACCGTTGCCGGGCGTGGCCCAGATCCGTGACACGACCGTCCACACGCGCCTCGACGCTGCCGAGTAACTCGAACTCCACCTTCACCGCATCCCCCCGAGTGTCGAGTCACCCACCTTCGCACAGCGCCTTCGACCAGCGCATTCAACGTTTGTCCAAGATTCACCGACGGTCGGCCGCGCACCTTGGACTCGTCCACGCAACGGAGTGGCGACCGACACACCATCAATTCCAGGAGGGCTGCCATGCGTTACGGCATGACGCTCGCGGCTCCTTCTGGAACCAGCGCGTCGATCAGCCGACGGCGCCGGCGTGTCGATCAGCTGAGGGCGAGCGAACCAGCCGAGCGAACACCGCACCGGGGCCGCGGCCCTGTGCGTGGACGAAGAGTGCCACACAGGATCCACCGAACTCTCGACGCACCGAGACGAACCCAGGAGACACCATGCGTCATCGCGAAGGAGCCAACGAAGTGACAAGCGCGAAGTGGGCTGTACGGTCGGGCGCGCTCATCTCCGGCCTGGCTCTGGCCGCCTCGCTGGGCGCCATCAGCCAGGCCCAGGCGGCGACCCCCAGGGCAACCGTCGGTGCGCAGTCCATCGACTACATCGCGGGCAAGGACGTCACCGTCGGGAGCTGTAAGGGCTGGATGAACCGCAGGTCCACCGACGGCTACGTCCAGGGACTCGTGCAGTCCTGGAGCGGTACGGACTGCTCCATGTGGCTGGAACGCAAGGTGATCGGCTCGTACGACTACACGCCGGTGTCCGACGCCTATGAGGTGTACAACGCCAGCGCCTCGACCGGCTTCCACTGGAACGGCACCAACGCCGGCTCACGGGTCTGCATCCACAACTACAACACCGGGGGCAGCGCGTGCGGCGAGACCGCGTGGTGAGTTCCCACCGCGTCGCCGCCCTTGTCGGAGCGGTCTCCGCAAGGGCGTGATCCCAGGCGGTACGACGGGCCAGGCAGGCACCGGGGGTGGCCTGCCTGGCCCGCTGCCGCGCTCGGGCGCGGAGACAGGCGCGGGCTGACTCGCGGATCACTGCGCCTGCCGACTCGCGGATCACTGCGCCGAATGGCGTATGACGGTGCGTATCAATCTGGTTCCCCGGGGGAAGACAGCAACCGACCTGCCGGCCGCGGATGCGGCCGAGCCGGTGTCCGGGCCGACCGCACGGGGCTGTCGCCCGTGTGGCGGATGCCCGGCGCAGGACGGTCCGCCGTCGACCCGCTGATCGCCGAGGAGAACCATGACATTCGCGCCTGTACCCTCCGGGACCTATGGCACCCGCCAGCCCGGGACCATGGTCCGCTGGGTGAACAAGCTCACCATGAAGCGGATCGTCCGGAAGGGCGGCGGCAGGATGATGGGCATGGACGCCCTCGTCCTGACCACCGTCGGCCGCAGGAGCGGCGAGCCCCGCACCTCGCCGGTCGCCCGGTTCCCCGAGGAGGGTGGCACATGGCTGATCGTCGCGTCCGCCAACGGCGCCGCGAAACACCCCGCCTGGTATCACAACCTCGCCGCCCACCCGGACCGGGCCGCCATCGAGATGGACGGCCACCGCACCGAAGTCACCGCCCACCAGCTCGAAGGGGCCGAACGCGACGAGGCGTGGCAGCGCATCACCACCGCCCAGCCCCGGTTCGGCCAGTACGCCACGAAGACCGACCGCGAGATCCCGGTCATCCGGCTGACCCCCCGCTCCCGATGAACGAGGTGCCGGGCCGCAATGTCGGCGCGGCCTGCACCGGGTTGCCTGTCCTGTCGCGGCTCGCCGTGGGTGCACAGCAGACCGACCGCGAGGTCGCCGCGGCAACAGGAGCGGCACCTCCTGGGCAGGACAGGACGGAAGCACGCCCGTCAGGATCCACCGCATTCGCTGTTGTCACCGCCGGACCGGCACATCGCGCCCGGGCTGACGGACGGGGAGGCCGGGGCGTGTTGTGGGTGCGCTTCGCGGTCCGCGTCGTTGATTCCGAAGACGGCCACGAGCACCAGGACCAGTCCTGCGAGGACTTGGACGCCGCAGCTGATGAGCGCGCGGGCCATGGCCAGAAGGAACGCGGAGACCAGGACGATGCCGCCCACCACGGCCACGTGGGCGAAGGGGCGAGTCAGGGAGACGGACGAGTTGCCGGCCGCCGGGTCGAACATCTCGTACCCCGCCGAGTCGAGCCCGGACACGAACACGACGAGGGAGGCGATGACGTCGATCACGAGGAGGCCGACAGCGACTGCGATGTCTGCGGCGGTGTGCAACCCCCCGCGGGACTGCGGCGGCAGTTCGGTGACCCCGGCACAACGGGGCTGATGAGTGGGCCACGGCGGGGTGTTGGGAGAGGGCGGCGTGGTCATGGGCCCAGCGTCTCTCAGAAGCGGAGCGGGGTCCTGAGTAGAAGTACTCAGGACCCCCATGGGTGGTGCCCGCCCCGGGACCGCGGAGCAGTGGGCGTGAACAGGGTCCGTCCTTCGTCCTGTCCCTCGTCTACGGCGGTCACGGGCCGCGGGTCGCGGGCACTTCGGTACGGCCGGCCCGCGACCGGAAGGTGACCGACTTCAGTTCTGGCAGCCGCAGCCCGACGCGGTCTTGGTCTCGGCCACGGTGAGGGTGGGGTCGACGGAGGTCTCGGCCGGCGTGCAGCAGTCGGCGACGCCGCAGCAGGCGTCCGTCAACTCCTCGCCGGGACGGGTGGTTTCGGCAGCCGGGGGCTTGGTGGCGCGGACCATCGCGGAGTGCATGCCGTCCGCGACCAGGTGCGTGGGTGCGATCTCGACGTCGGTGAAGCCGGCGCCCTCCAGGCCGGCACGGTATTCGGCGAAGGACAGCGCGCCGGCGATGCAGCCGACGTGGTCGCCGCGCTCGGCCCTCTGCTCGGCGGTGAGGGCGTCGTCGGCGACGACGTCGGAGACACCGATCCGGCCGCCGGGCCTGAGCACGCGGAAGGTCTCGGCGAAGACGGCGGGCTTGTCGACGGACAGGTTGATCACACAGTTGGAGATCACCACGTCGATCGTGTTCGCGGGCAGCGGGATGGACTCGATGGTGCCCTTGAGGAACTCGACGTTCGTCGCGCCCGCCTTCGCCACGTTGGCCAGAGCCAGGGCGAGCATCTCCTCGGTCATGTCCAGTCCGTACGCTTTGCCGGTCGGCCCGACGCGGCGGGCGGACAGCAGTACGTCGATGCCGCCCCCGGAGCCGAGGTCCAGGACGCGATCGCCCTCGCGTAGTTCCGCTACGGCGGTGGGGTTGCCGCAGCCGAGCGACGCGGCGACGGCCTCGGCCGGGAGGGTGTCGCGCTCGTCCGCGGCGTACAGGGTGGAGCCGAAGTTCTCGTCGACCTCGACCGGTGTGGGCCCGCAGCAGGCGGTCCCGCCTTCGGCGACGGTCAAGGCGGCTGCCGCGTATCGCCGGCGGACGGTTTCACGCAGGGCGGCGGACTGCTCGCTCATGGCTCACTCCCAGATGACGAGACCACGGCATGGCCCCTCGAACGGCTGCATTGACGTTCATTGATGCAACCTTGCGCCCTGATTCGAAAAACGTCAACATAGAGGCACGTCGAAACAGGAGCTTGAGGTGCTCGGCCAGGACCCTGCCTGCCGCCCGCTGCCGCTCACGGGTGAGTCCGGGCGAAGTACCTCGGGGGGTTCCGCGAGCGGCGACGAGTCCGGCGGCGTCCGATGGTCGTACTGTCGAATCCGATGCCGAGGAGGGCCCCGGATGCGCAGCGTGACCTATTCGATGAACGTCTCACTGGACGGCTACATCGTCGGGCCGGACGGCGGTTTCGACTGGACGGTGCCCGACGAAGAGGTCTTTCGCCTGGCCACCGACGAGGTACGGGAGGCCGGTGTCCACCTGCTGGGGCGGCGGCTGTACGAGACGATGCTGTACTGGGAGACAGCCGACCAGAATCCGTCGCTCGACTTCTCCACGCTCGAGTTCGCCGCGATCTGGAAGGCGCTCCCGAAGGTGGTGTTCTCCACCACGCTGTCGGCGGTGCAGGGCAATGCCCGACTGGTTTCCGGCGGCCTGGCGGAGGAGATCGAGCGGTTGCGGGCCGAGCCGGGGGCGGGTGACATCGCGATCGGCGGCGCGACTCTCGCCGCCGAGGCGGCCGAGGCGGGACTGATCGACGAGTACCGGGCCAGGGTCCACCCGGTACTGGTCGGCGGTGGCGTTCCCTTCTTTCCCCAGCACGGGCGCCGCGTCGATCTCGAACTCGTCGAGACCCGCACTTTCAGCTCACAGGTGGTCTACGTCCGCTACCGCGTGACACGTCACTGACGTCGAGGCGTGGCCCGGTACGAGCAGATCCCAGACGATCCCTGCGCCATGCCGGCTGCGGCTGCGCGCATGGGGGGGGTGGCTGACCGGGTGCGTAATACTTGCCCTATGAAGTCGAGTGTTACGGCAGTACGCGGGTCGGTCGCGATACGGCGGGCCGTCGCGCGGGACGCCAAGCGGCTCACGCGGCTCGTGCGTAACTCACGCGCCTACGAGGGCCAGTACGCGGCCATGGTCGCGGACTACCGCGTCGGGCCCTACTACATCGAGACGCACCGGGTTTTCGTGGCTGTCGCCGCTGACGAGGAGGGTGGCCGCGTGCTCGGGTTCTACTCGCTCGTCCTCGACCCGCCGGAGCTCGACCTGCTGTTCGTCACCGACGAAGCGCAGGGGCGAGGCATTGGACGGCTGCTCGTCGCCCACATGGCAGCCGAGGCCCAGGCCGCCGGGCTCGACCGTGTCCGAGTGGTGTCCCATCCTCCCGCCGAGGGCTTCTACCGCAGCGTGGGCGCGCTGCCCACCGGGACCGTTCCGGCGAACCTGCCCGCCGTGGCGTGGGACCGCCCGGAGCTGGAGTTCCGCATTCCGCTGCCTTGACGAGGGGGAAGGCCCGCGACGGCCCCCTTCCACCCGAGCACGGGGAGCGCCCTAACTTACAAAGACCATGTTGCAAAGAAGTACTTGCAACACTTTCTTTGCATGGCTACCTTGGGGACATGAACGCACCCCAGGACCCGCAGGTCCGCAGTCTCGACGCCCGCTCCCTCCGCGGGCTGGCGCATCCCCTGCGCATGCGGCTGCTGGACGCCCTGCGTTTCGGCGGTCCGGCCACGGCGTCCCAACTCGCCGAGCAGCTGGGCGAGTCGAGTGGTGCCACCAGCTACCACCTGCGCCAGCTCGCTTCGTACGGCTTCATCGAGGACGCCCCCGAGCGGGGCAGGGGGCGGGAACGGTGGTGGAAGGCGGCCCACCAGGGCCTGCGCTTCGATGACGCACTGCTCACCGACGCCAATCCCGATGTTCGCGGGGCCGCCGACATGTACCTCCACGAAGTCGCGAGCACCCAGTCACGGGACCTGTCGACCTGGCTCGGCAACCGCGAGACCTGGCCCGAGGAGTGGATCCGCACCTGGGACATGAGCAGCGCGACGCTACGACTGACGCCCGAACTCACCCGAGAACTCGTCGAGAAGATGCACGCACTCGTCGACACCTACCGCGACCGGGCCACCGGCGAAGACGACGCCGACACCGCTCAGGTACGCATCCACACACGCGCGTTCCCCCTCACCACGGAATGAGAGGCCACAGCCCGATGCATCCCGAGGCCCACCCCGCGCTGCACCAACTCCGCGCCGCCGAACTCCGTTCCGAAGCCGACGCCTACCGGCTCGCCGCCGCTGCCCGACGTCCCCGGGCCCTCCGCACCCGCCTCGGCTGGACCCTCGTGGAGGTCGGCCTACGCCTGGCCGCCACGCCGGGGACGCCGGCCGCCGCTCTCTAGCGCTGGAGGTCGTACGCGGTCGGGTGCAGCGGCTCGTACAGCCCCACCTCACCGCCGCCGGGCAGGCGGAAGGCGGTGAGCCTGCCCCACCGCTGCTCGCTGACCGGCGCGGTGAACTCCACGCCCTTCTCCTTCAGTTCGGCGACCGTGGCATCGACGTCGTCGCACATGAAGTAGAGCTCGTGCTTCTGGTCCGCGTCCGTCGGGTGGACGGCCACCTCAGCGGGCGGCAGCTGGAGGATGAGCCAGCCACCGCCGGCGTCGACGCTCTTCCCGCCGAGCATGTCCCGCAGAAAGGCTCGGTCCGCCTCGGCGTCGCGGCTGTAGAGGATGACGTGCGCTCCGTTGATCACGTTTCCCGACTCTACGGCGCCGCGTCCACAGCTCGGGAGAATCGCGCGGAGGTGAGCCATGACGTCATCGTGCCGCACGGCGACACCGCACAGCCGCACAGGCGCACCCGTCCGCCCGTCCACCGCTCCGAGCAGCGCCTTCTCCACACCCGCGCTACTGGATGACTCCCACGCTGTAGGGGTTGTGCGGGGTCCCGCCCAGCAGATGGGCGCCCGCTGACTGGATGACCTGGTCCTGGGCGATGACGTGCTGGCACATCGTGTTGCAGTCCCGCAGCCAGCGGTCGAGTACGGAGGGCCGGTAGATCGCGGCACTCCCCACCAGGTCGAACAGGGCGGCGACGACCGAGCGGGCGGTACGGAAAGCACCCACGCGGGCCAGCACGGTAGCCACCTGCTCGTCACGGGTGAGCACATCACCGGCCTCCAGGATCTCCCACTGCTCCCGCAGACTGCCGTAGACGGCGTACCGGGCGGCCGACAGGTCCATCTCCGCCTGAGCGATGACGGTCTGAACACGGTAGCTCTCCGCCCAGGGCTGCCCGGTGGCGCGGTCGACGCGGGTGGCGGCCACGCGGCGCACATGATCGATCGCGGCGCGAGCCACACCCAACGGCACACCCGGCATGTTCCGCAGCACCGCGTCAGGAGCGGCGTTCGCGCCGGTGACCCGGGGGGCGGCGAAGCTGAACGTGAAGTCCTCCGGCACGTACAGGTTCTGCGCGCGGTAGTCCCGGCTGCCGGAGCCGGCCAGGCCGGTGGTGTACCACGTGTCCTGAACCTCGAAGTCCCCGGCGGGCGCCACCACGATGCGCCAGTTGCCGTGGGCTCCGGGCGGGCCGGGTTCGAGTTCACCGCCGCGCGTGACCAGGACTCCGGCGACGACCCAGGTGCTGTGGGTGATGCCGCTGCCGAAGTGCCACTGTCCGCTGACCCGGTAACCGCCCGGCACCCGCTCGGCGCGCCCCATCGGCATGATCGCCCCGGCCGTCACCGCGTCCGGGTCGGCCAGCAGCCGGCGCGCGACCTCCTCGCCGAGGAAACCGGCGTAGATCGGTGTGTCCATCCCGATCATCGCGCACCATGCGGCGGAAGCATCCCCCATGGCCAGCGCTTCGATCACCTCTGTCTGCTGCACCGCGTCCAGCTCGGGTCCGCCCCACGCCCTCGGCCGTGCCATCCGGAACACGCCCGTCCCGCGCAGCAGTCCGACGATGTCGGCGGGCAACTGACGGCAGGCCTCTATGTCTTCGGCGCGCTCACGCAGACGGGGTGCGACCGCGCGTGCCCGCGCGAGGATCTCCTCCGCGGAGAGGGAGGGCTCCCGTACGGCCGGAACGGACTCCAGGACATCGATCAGACTCATGCGGCACTCCCCCAGGTTTCGGCACTTCCGGTGCGTTCGACGCGTGCGACGCAGCGCGTTCGGTCCGCCGAACACACGCGAGACGTTCGGTTCGGTTCACGGACAGGTGGCTCACGCATAGCGGCCCGCGGCGATCACGTGGTGGGGGTCGACGGCGTCCTTCAGACGCCGGGCGAAGGCCCGCGCCCCGGTACCGGCAGCCAGCCGGCCGGCCCATTCGGTGTGCTCGACATCGAGGCGGTACGGGATGAACCCCTCGGCCGTGAAGAGTTCGTAGAGCCGGTCCAGCGCCCGGTGGGCGCGCGCCGCCTCCTCGTCGTCCCGGGCGAACCTCATCGTGACCACACAGTCGACGACGTCCGCGCTCAACGCGTGGAAAGTGACTCCGCAGCGTACTCCGCTCTCCGCTCGCACCTGCTCGATCAGTTCGTCCGCCCGTCCCAGCGCCGCGCCGGTGAACGGCACCAGCGGCAGGAAGAACAGGAACCCTCCCTCGGCATCCAGGCGGCCCGCGGGCCGGCCCGTCTTCGCCTCGAACAGGACATCCGCCGGATCGGGGTCGCCGGCGTACGCGCGCTCCACGCGGACGGCGACATCGTGGTTGTCCGCGCCCGGGTCGACGGCGTCGGTGTCGGACACGGCGGTGAACAGTCCGCAGGAGACGGCCTCGTCGACGACGATGCCGGTCAGCGCCTCCACGGCCTCCCGTGTCCCGTCGACACACACGTGAGCCAGGTACTGCCCGGGCGCACCGCCATACGCCCTGGCGGCGGCCGCGTTGTAGATCTTCACCACGCCGCGCGCCAGCCCCTGGCTCACCCAGCGCCGTATCACCGCGGCAGCCGGCTCCACCCTGTCCGGGGTGAAATTCAGCCGGACCACCCGCAGCGCCTCCGGCCTCGGCAACAAGCGCACCGTGGCCGCCGTGACCACGCCCAGATCCGACTGGACGAACAACTGCACCAGCGACGGACCCAGCCCGTGCGGGTAAACGGGGGTCGGACGCCCCGGCTCAGGCCACCAGCCCACCCGGATCAACTCACCGTCAGGCAGGACGACTTCGAGGCCGGTCAGGTCTTCCACCCGCTGATGACGCAATCCGACGCCACGATCCAGGGCGTTGCCCACGACACTGGTGTGAGCGGAGGAGGCGGTCACGTTCAGCATCCGCTCGCTGCCCTCCAGAAGCCGGGCCAGGCTCGCCTGGGTCACCCCCGCTTCCACGACGGCCCAGCCCTGCGCGACGTCGATGTCGCGGACCTGGTTCAGGCCGGACAGGTCAAGCACGACCGCCCCGTCCCGCGCGGGTTCACGCGAACCCAGCCCCCAGTTGCACCCCGTGCTGAAGGCATGCAGCCCAGCGGGGCCCCCGGCGCCGGCGAAGAGTTCCACGACGCGTCGGGTCTCCTCCGCCGACCGCGGCCGCACCACTCCAGGCACGGCCCGCGAACGGAACAGGCCGGCGTTCGGCCCGAGCGGGGACATCGGCACCCCGGACGTCTCCGCCCCCGGACACGTGACACGATCCGCGCCCACCACTCCGGCGACCTTGCCCCACACGGCCGCGAGGCCGGCAGCAGCGGACGCCCCGTACCCAACAGCCGCCTCGGGAACGACAGTCATCGAAACACCCCACATTGACTTGACCGGCGCAAGACGGCAGGACCGAAGAGGCCGGCACGGTGAACACACCGGCACGGCGGACTGCCGGCGGCCCTACGGTGCTGTGCCACCCGCCACCAGCGGCAGCCACGCTACGAAAGCCCGGCCATCCGCCCTCCCCCGAACGCGCACACGGACTGACAACTCCGCGCACGCCTCGACCCGCCCGTCGGGGCATCCGGGCCGGAACCCCGGATGGGCACGGTTTGTAGAGTGCGGCCATGTGGAACCGCAGCTTTCTCATCCTTCACGGCGTCGAGAACCACCGGCCGGCCGAACACTGGCAGTACGACCTCGCCCAGCGGCTCAGGGAGGGCGGGGAGCAGGTCTTCTACCCTCAACTGCCCAACCCCGACCGGCCGGCACTCGCCGCCTGGACCGCGGCGATCGAGGCCGAACTGGACATGATGCGCGGGGAGCGCGTCGTCGTCTGCCACAGCCTGGGCTGTGCGGCCTGGTTCCACCTCGCGGCCGACCGCGGTGACATACCCCCCGCCGATCGCGTGCTCCTGGTGAGTCCGCCCGGTCCGGCCACGTTCACCTGGGACGTGATCGCCGGGTTCACGCCGGCGTCCCTCGATCTGACCCGCCTGAACCTCTCCGTGGCGACGCCTCGCCTGGTGTGCTCCGACAACGACCCGTACTGCTCGGAGGACGCCGCCGACGTCTACGGCAAGCCCCTCGGCTGCGATGTCGACCTGTTGTCGGGCGCCGGGCATCTGTCCGTCCCGGACGGATACGGCCCCTGGCCCTCCGTACTGGACTGGTGCCTCGATCCCGCGACGCGCCTGGCCCCGAACAGCCCCGGCCGGCTCGGGACGGAGTGACCTCCGCGGCCGCTTCGACTCCCCGGCGTCGCCGGTAGGTCGTCGGGGCTGGTCTGTCGACGCCGCGTGGAAGTATCCGCTCTGTCGACGCCGCGTAAAAGTATCCGCAGGTCTCGGGCAGATGGCTCCGCCGTGCGCGGGGAGACGGCCGCGCGGGTGGATGCAGGGTGGGGCGCGAGATCGGCGCGGTATGTGTGCGGCCGTGTTCCGCAAACAGCAGCAGAATCAGCAGGCCGGGGCAGCCCGGCCGGGTCGCCGGTTTCGGCGCGGGTGGGTCGGCGCCGTCGCGACCGTGGTCACCGGCGCCCTGACCATGGGCGCCGCGGGGCCGACGGGCCCACACGGCGGCGGCCTCAGTCCCGACATCTGCGCCATCATGAACAGGGTGACGCGACACGCTGGAAGGATCTTGTCACTCGTCGTCGGTGTGCCGGGCCGTCGCCGGCAGTTCCACAGTGATGCGCATCCCGCCGGCCGAGCGCGGTGTGAGGGTGAGTACGCCGTCGTGTGCGTGAGTGATGGTTTTGACGATGGCCAGACCGAGGCCGACGCCCGCGTGGTCGGTGTGCGTGCGCTCGGTGCCGCGCTGGAAGGGCTCGGTGAGTGTCGAGGCCAGCTGGGGGGTGAGCTTCTCGCCGGTGTTCTCCACTGTCAGCACCACGCCCTCCAGATGGACGCCGGTATGGACCCACACGGCGCCCGCTTCGGGCAGGTTGTGGACGATCGCGTTGTGCACCAGGTTCATGGTCAGCTGCAGCAGGAGCGCCTGCGAGCCGATCGTGGGAGCGATGTCCCCGCGGGTCTCGATGGTGACACCGTGGCTTTCCGCGAGAGGAAGAAGCGTCTCCGTGGCTTCCTCCGCCATGAGGGACAGGTCGACGCGTTCCCGGGTGAAGGACCGCCCCTCGGTGCGGCTGACCAGGAGCAGCGCCTCGGTGAGGCCGATCGCCCGGGCGTTGACGGCGTGGAGGCGGTCGAGAACCTCGCCGGCGTCGTGGTGGGGATCCGCGCGGGCCACGTCGAGAAGCGCCTTCGAGATCGCCAGCGGGGTACGCAACTCGTGCGAGGCGTTGGCTGCGAACCTCCGCTGTTCGGCGACGTGTTCCTCCAGCCCGGCGAGCATCACGTCGAAGGCGTCGGCGAGTTCGCGGAACTCGTCCCCGCGGCCCGAAAGGTGGATCCGGTGGGAGAGTGATCCGTTCGTGGCCATGCGTGCCGCGTGGGTGATGCGGGTCAGGGGGGCGAGCATGCGGCCGGCGAGGATCCACCCTCCCAGCAGCCCGAGGGCCAGCAGGAACACCAGTACGGCGGCTGCCCTCGGAGCGAAGACGTCCAGGAGATCGGACCGGATGGGGAAGACACCGTTCGTGGGCCGGTCATCGGGGTTGATGAGCATCGCACGGTCGGGGACGTAGCGCAGGAGGAACAACCACACGGCGGCGAGCAGCAGGACGCCGGCGAGCATGAGGAACCCGGCGTAGCTGAGGGTGAGTCTGACGCGAACACTCAACCCGGGTGCCCTATCCACGCCCGTCTCCCTGGTGGCCGGTCCCTGGGTGCGGGTCGATGCGGTAACCGACGCCCGGCACCGTGGCGATGACCCAGGGTTCGCCGAGCCGTTTGCGCAGGGCCGAGACCGTGATGCGCACGGCGTTGGTGAACGGGTCGGCGTTCTCGTCCCACGCGCGTTCCAGGAGTTCCTCGGCGCTGACGACCCCGCCTTCGGCGGCGACGAGTACGTCGAGCACGGCGAACTGCTTCCTGGTCAGCGCGACGTAACGCCCGTCCCTGTACACCTCCCGGCGGAACGGATCCAGCCGCAGACCTGCCATCTCCCGCACGGGAGGCCTGTTGTGGGCGCGTCTGCGGTCGAGTGCCCTGAGCCTCAGCACGAGTTCCTGTAGTTCGAACGGCTTCGTGAGGTAGTCGTCGGCGCCGAGTTCGAAGCCGGTGGCCTTGTCATCGAGGCGGTCGGCCGCGGTGACCATGAGGATCGGGATGCCGCTGCCGGAGGCGACGATGCTCCTGGCGACCTCGTCACCGGTGGGGCCGGGGATGTCACGGTCGAGGACGGCGATGTCGTAGGCGTTGATCCTGAGCAGTTCGAGAGCGGTGTCGCCGTCACCCGCGATGTCGGCCGCGATCGCTTCCAGACGGAGCCCGTCGCGGATGGCCTCCGCCATGTAGGGCTCGTCCTCGACGATCAGCACACGCATGCCCCGATCCTATGAGTGCGCGCATATCGTCGGCGTATCCGAAATCGCATACGCGCCGGCAACCCGGCGTCGTCCTGACTGGCGGAATGAAGTCCTTCACGGCGGAGACCGAACAGGGCGGCACCGGCCGCCGAGAATCCGACCGCGGTACCCGGCACCCGCGTGTCCGCCGCCTGGTCCGAGCCGGCTCGCGGCCGGAGCCCTGGAGGCGCGGCCCGGTGCTCGCGACGCTGGCGCTGCTGCTCGGCCTGCTCATGCTGCTGCACGCGAAGATCCCCAACCGGACCGGGAACCTCGGCAGCCTGGTGGAGTGCGTCCTTCCGTGGTTCGGCGTGTTCATCCCGGTGCTGCTGGCCGGGGCGCTGTGGCGCCGCTCCCCCTCCGCGGTGGCCGCGCTGCTGCTGCCGGTCGTGGTGTGGCTGAACCTCTTCGGCGGGCTGCTCAGCGACAAGTCCCATCCGGGCGGCGACCTCACCGTGGTCAGCCACAATGTCGGCGCCGAGAACCCCGACCCGGCCGGCACCGCCCGCGACCTGGCCGCCTCCGGCGCGGACGTGCTGGCCCTGGAGGAGATCACCCCGCAGGCGAAGGCGCTGTACGAGAAGGGGCTGGCGAAGACGTACCCGCACCACACGGTGCTGGGCACGGTCGGGCTGTGGAGCAAGCTGCCGCTGTCGGACATTCGGCCGGTCGACATCGAGACGGACTACGGGCCGCTGGCGGACACCAAGCCGATCGCGGTCAGGATGGCCGACGCCCGGGCACTGCGCGCCACGGTGGCCATGGACCGGGGCCCGCTGGCGGTGTACGTCGCGCACCTCGGGTCCGTACGGGTGAATCCCAGGGCCGGTTTCTGGACAGACTCGCGGGACAGGAACGCCCGGGCACTCGGCAAGGCCCTCGCCGCCGAGCGAAATCAGCGGGTGGTTCTGCTGGGCGACCTGAACGGCACCACGGACGATCGCGCGTTCGACGACCTCACCTCGCAGCTGCGCTCGGTCCAGGAAGCGGCCGGGGACGGCTTCGGCTTCAGCTGGCCGGCGACGTTCCCGGTGGCGCGGATCGACCAGATCCTGGTCCACGGTGTGCGGCCGGAGAGCTCGTGGCTGCTGCCGGCCACCGGCAGCGACCACCTGCCGGTGGCCGCGGGCATCAGCTGGTGAACATCCGCAGTGGCACCACATCTGGCTCAGATACGACAATGCGCAGCTCAGCGGGGTGCTTCGCGTCAGGACGGGGCGAGGACGCAGAACTCGTGGCCCTCCGGGTCGGCCAGGCACGTCCACGGGACGTCGCCCTGTCCCACGTCGAGGTCGGTGGCGCCGAGAGCCCGCAGCCGGGTCACCTCCGCTGCTTTGTCGTCACCGGGGTAGGGCAGCAGGTCGAGGTGGACGCGGTCCGGCACGGTCTGCACGCCGGGCGTGCGGAGGAACTCCAGATACGGGCCGACACCCCGGGCGGAGCGCAGCTCCGCATGATCGTCCGTCACCTCGTGCACGGTCCAGTCCGTCGCCTCACCCCAGAACCGGACCATGGCCCGTGGATCCGCGCAGTCGACCACCACCGCGGCGATCGGCCCGGTGTCCCGGTAGATCTCCCGAGGCTCCAGCACACAGAACTCGTTGCCCTCGGGGTCGGCCAGGACCGTCCACGGCACCTGCCCCTGACCGACGTCGGCGGGCGTGGCACCGAGAGCCCGGAGGCGCTCGACCAACTCCGCCTGGTGGGCCGCGGAGGTGGTGGCGAGATCGAGGTGCACACGGTTCTTCGTCGTTGTCCTGCGCTCCGGTACCGGAACGACGTCGATGCCGAGGACGACCGGGTCCGGCCAGACAAGGCCGCCGGCGGGTCCGACGTAGGTCGTCACGCCGGGGCTGTACGCACTCCAGCCGAGCGCTTCCGCCCAGAACCGGCCGACAGCTGAGGCGTCGAGCGCCTTGATGACCAGGTGTACAGGTCGCAGTGCCATGTCGGCGATCCTATGCGCCGGGCTGGGAGTGACATCCGCGGGAATCGTCGGCTGAGGGGGATCAGCCCTGCGCCCACGGAACCGCGGTCACCGACAGGCAGGTACCGGGACCGGTGCCCTGTTCGCGGTGCGTGGGTCAGCGGCGGCGAGTCGGCGACGCGGTGGAGGGAAGGGGCCCGCGCTCCCGGACTGCTCGGATCTGATGCTGCCGACGTGGCTTGGGCGCGTCGAGCAGGCTGACGCCGTCGTAGTGCCGGCTCATCGCGAGAAAGGTGGGCCCTGCCACGAACGTCCCGAATATGGCGAAAACGCTGACCGGGAACAGGGTCGGAAGCGACTGGCCCTCAGGCAGGGTCTGTCCACCGACATGGATCGCGTACGGCACCGCGCAGACGAAGACGACCAGACAGAGCGCCGCGAGGACGCGCAACAGGATGCGGACCCGGCGTGTCCATGCGATGCCGCGCACCTCGGCCAGGAGGCTCGCCGAGCACCGGGGGCAGTCGAGCTCCACCGAGTGCTTGCCTGCCGGTGGTCGTGGCAGCCGACACTGGTTGGCCACCCACTTGATCGTGCGTTTTTTCGGCCGGATCACCCCGCCCGAGAGCTCGTCGCTGAGGATGTGCCGGACTTCCACCTGCACCGTGCCCGGTGAGTTCATGACCTCTCCACCTGACCGTCTGCTCCGGTCGACGCGAGGAGTCTGGCAGCACCGCGGCCGCGGTGCATCGGTGGAACCACGTAGACCGCACACGGAGCACCGTCGGGTGGGGGGTCCCGCCGGGTGCCCGGCCCAAGAGGGGCAACGTCGCCGGGTGTTGATCCCGGCCGGCCGCGGGCGCAGCCGATGCTCAACTGCCGCCGTGCGGCAAACACCCCGCCAGTCCTGCCTCCCAACGCTGACCGCCCGGCTACGCGATCTCGTCGTCCGCCCCTGCTTCCAGCTGCGCCGGCTTGCGCGCCAGGAAGTAGGCCTGCTGGCCCTGCCGGGGCTTCTCCTGCTCGTTCGGCTCGCGGATCAGCCGGGCGTCCACCAGCAGCCCGGCCTGGTCCAGCAGCTCGGCGATGTGGTCGGGAGACACCCAGTAGACGTCGAGGGAGAGTTCGTGCCCGTAGGCGTTCTCCAGGTGTCGCAGCCTGTCACCGGCCTTGAAGGCCATGAGCAGATGGCCGCCCGGAGCCAGCACACGGTGAAACTCCGCGAACACGACCGGCAGCAGCTCCGGCGGGGTGTGGACGATCGAGTACCAGGCGACGATGCCGCCAAGACTGCCGTCCGCCAGGTCCAGGTCCGTCATCGACCCTTCGTCGAAACGCAGATCCGGGTGCCGGCGCCGGGCCACCGCGACCGTCTCCGGAGACAGGTCGACGCCGAACGCGGTCAGTCCGAGGGACTGAAGATGTGCCGTCACGTGACCGGGCCCGCAGCCGAGGTCGGCGACAGGCCCGGCGTCGAGGGCGCGCGTGAGTTCGGCGAACGTTCTGATCATCCCGCGCCCGTACACGTCGTCCTCGAACATGGGGGGCACGAGCTCGGCGTAGTTGACGGCGACGGTGTCGTAGGCCACCCGGGTGGCGTGCAGATAGGTCGACTCGTTCATGGCTGAGGACACTAAACGTCGTTCCGCCTTCTGTCAGTTGTCCACCGGCCAAGGGCCCGCCCCGTGTCAGTGCACCCGCGCCGTGCGACGCCCCTACGGACGACCCCACGTCCGTGCCTCACTGGTCGGTGCCGTCTTCGATCAGACGGCTGTGGAGCTCCTTCGTCATGGCGTGGATCGCGCGTGTCAGCTCGGTGTTGGTCTTGAGTTCCAGTTCCTGCTCGACGAAGTCGTGATCGGCCTTCATCTGCTGGAAGGCCGCCTGCCGGTTCTGGCCGATCATGACGAACGTGGACAGGAAGATCGCTTCGAGCGACACCACCAGTGTCAACGTGGGCCAGGGGCTCGCCTCGAGGAACAGCATCCACAGGGCGAAGATGACCGCGTGCAGGTAGACGAAGGGCATCGAACCTGCGAAGCGGGTGATGGCGTCGGCGGCGCGCAGCTGGGCGTCCTCCGCGCGATGCTTGCGGTGCGCGACCACCGCTGGATGGTGTCGGTTCATGCCGTTCTGCTGGCTCACGCGCGGTCTCCCACCATCTGTGCGGCTCAGACCCACCCTGGAGCCTGTCCGCCGTCCAAGTCCCCCGACGTGCATCCTCGCAGCACAGAGGCGGCCGAATGACCGAGCCGCCGGGTGGGGCACCCTTGAGTTCGAGGCGTCCGCACACCGCATCCCACCTGCCGGCTCGGAACCCCTGAGGACGCGTCAGAACGCATTGGTGGCGGTCGGGCCCGCGCGGCCTCACATCCGGGATCTCAGCACGTCGACCTCACAGCCCGGCGCGAACGGGTCGAGGCCCTGCTCGATCAGCGAGCGAACTATCAGCAGGCTGCGCAACGACCACCATGCGTGGATCACGTCGAGATCGACGTCGGTGCCATAGCCGGCGATGACGTCGTCGAGGTGCTCCTCGTGTCCGAGCGTGAAGGTGGCGAGGTCGTACAGGGCGTCACCCTGGCCGGCCTCGGACCAGTCGATGATGCCCGTGACCTCGTCGTCGCCGTCGACGAAGACGTGCGCGATCTGCAGGTCGCCGTGCGTGAACGCCGGAGTCCACGGCCGGAGCGCGGCCTCGGCGACCTGGCGGTTGCGGGTGACCAGGTCCGCGGGCAGGACGCCGTTCGTCACGAGCCACTCGCACTCGGCGTCGAGTTCCGCCACCAGCGCGACGATGCTCCGGCCGGCCCGGCCAGGTCGGGGCGGCAGCGGCGCGTCGTGCAGCCTCCGGATGGCGGCGCCCGCCGCGGCCCACGCCGCCGGCGAACCGGTCGACGGCCCGCCGAGGCGTCCGAGCGTCGCCCCCGGAAGTGCGGCGGTCGCGAGCACGGGCGGCTTGCGCCACAGGATGTGCGGGGTCGGGACCGGCGCGAGGGACATCGCCTCGACCTCGACGTCGATGCGCGCCTGGTCGACGTCCACCTTCAGGAACACGTCGCCGACGCGCAGGGTGGCGCGCTCGGAATGGGCGACGACCACTTCGACCTCGTTCATGGGCGACCAGTATCCCGGGGATGACCGCCGGCGTCGCCGGGTTTGTCACGTGCGATGACGCGGCTGACCGGCCCGAGCCACTTCCCGCTCTGCGGCAGACACAGCCGGGACCGCCACCGCACTGGCGTCGCGCAGGCCCGCCCCCGGGCCGCTGCCGTGAAGGTTGTAAACTCCCGTGCGGAATCGCACCCTTGGCGAAGCCGTTTCGACTGTGCGGGCAAGAAGGGGCGCCGGATGCAGCAGTCAGAGGACAAGCTCCTGGCCGAAGCCCTCGGTCGTATCAACCCGGGTGGGAAGTTCGCGGCGAGGTTCCTCAAGAAGGACGTCGGCGAGTTCGACCGCCAACTGCCGCTGGGTTTCGATCCTGCCCTGGAGCATGCCCACACTCTGCTCGGCAAGCTCTCCGAGAGCGCGGAGCCTGAGTTGGTGGAAGCGGGACCGGACCGAGTGACGCTCCGCGTGATCACCCGCGGAGGGGCGCTCGGCATGAACCCGGTGGTGGTCACCGTCGACGTGACGCGCGGGAGCGAGGGGGCCACCACCCTGCACGTGCGGGCGGCCGCGAAGGAGGGTCTGATCAAGCAGCGTGCGGGGCAGAAGACGGCCGCGTTCATCGCGACGGCCCTCGACGGAGCCGTCCCGAGTCCGTGAGCGGCACGGTTCAGAGGTCTGCGTCCAGCAATGCTCGCATCGCCGGGGGCTGTTCGCCGACGGCGCGTGCCCACGAGGAGGCCGGTCCGTCGGCGAAATCGCCGCCCGCGTGACCTTCGTTCCAACTCGGGGCGCAGGCACACGGGTTGAGACAGACGAGCAGGTGATCACGCGCGACGCCGTCTGCTAGATTCGCGAACGACTCGGCTCCGGGCCGGGTATGGGCGGATGTCGGCTGCACTTGGGCGTCGACTGGCGGCAAGGGCATCGTGCGTGATGGCTCCGCACGCCTCAAGGACCGCATCTGCCGTCTCAGTCGGCATTGGTGGAGGGCTAACGTGCACCTCCAGTTGGGATTCGGGGATCTTTGAACACGACAGCGACAGGGACACGCGGACGGGACGTCTCACGGCGTCGGCCGCTCGTTCTGGCGGCGGCGGTACTCGCGGTGGCCGGGACCATCGCCCTCCCGGTGACAGCGCAGGCCAAGGGGGCGAACGCCCCGGACGCAACGGTGCGGCAGGGGGACTTCGCGGCCGCGGCGGCGGAATTCGGCGTGCCGGAGCGGGTTCTGCTGGCCGTGGCGTACCAGGAGTCGGCGTGGGACGCGCACTCCGGTGAGCACAGTGCCGGCGGCGGCTACGGTCCGATGCACCTGACGGACGTGACGGCGTCCATGCTGGCCGGCGGGGACGCGGGTGCGGCGGGCCGGGCGGACCTGGCGAAGATGGCTGCGGATCCGGCGCTGCACACCCTGCGGGCGGCGGCACGGCTGACCGGGCTTCCGCAGCAGCGGCTGCGCACCGACGCGGCGGCGAACATCCGCGGCGGGGCGGCGCTGCTGGCGTCGTACCAGAAGACCGGCGGCGGCAGGACCTCCGCCGATCCGGGTCACTGGTACGCGGCCGTGGCGCGTTACAGCCAGTCGACCCAGCGGCAGGGCGCGCAGTCGTTCGCCGACCGGGTCTTCGCCACCCTGAAGAAGGGCGTGGGGCGCACCACGGCGGACGGGCAGCGCGTGGCACTGACTGCCGACCCCCAGGTCAGCCCGGCCACGGGGCAGCTGGCCCGCTTGGACCTGAGCGCCGCGGCGACGGCGGGCACCGAGTGCCCCGCGACGGTGGACTGCACCTTCGTGCCCGCCGCGGCGTCCAACGGCCAGGTCTCCAACCGTCCGGCCAACGGGATCAGGATCGACTCGATCGTCATCCACGACACCGAGTCCTCCTACGCGTCGGCCATCGCCACCTTCCAGAACCCCGGCGGCAGCTCCGCGCACTACGTGATGCGGTCCTCGGACGGCGCGGTGACGCAGATGGTGCCCACCAAGGACCTCGCCTTCCACGCGGGCAACTACTCGACGAACATGCACTCCGTGGGGATCGAGCACGAGGGGTACGCCACGCACGGCGCGACCTGGTACACCGAGGCGCAGTACGAGGCGACCGCCGAACTGGTGAAGTACCTCTCGGGGCGGTTCGGCATCCCCCTGGACCGGCAGCACGTCATCGGCCACGACAATGTCGTCGGCCCCACCTCGGGGACCGTGTCCGGCATGCACTGGGATCCGGGCCCGTCCTGGGACTGGGAGCACTTCATGGCCCTGCTCGGCGCCCCGATCGCCGGCAGGCACGGAGTCGGCGCCTCGGGCTCGGTGGTGACCATCGCCCCCGGTTTCGCGGACAACCGGCAGAGCGTCCAGATCTGCCCCGCCGACGATCCGACCGGCGCCACGACCGCCTGCGCGAACGTGGAGCAGCCGTCCAACTTCGTCTATCTCCGCACCGCTCCGAGCGATGACGCACCGCTGTTCGGCGACCAGGCGGTCCACCCCGCCGCCGCCGGCACCGACCGCATCAACGACTGGGGCAGCACCGCTCAGGCCGGCCAGCAGTTCGTCGTCGCCGACAGGAGCGGCGACTGGACGGCGATCTGGTACAGCGGCAGCAAGGTGTGGTTCCACAATCCGTGTGGCGTCAACACCATCCCCGCCACCGGCGTGACCGTCGTCAGGAGCGGCGAGGCCCCCGCCGACCCGCCCGTGAAGGTCTACGGCTCCAGCTACCCGGACGCCGCCGAGTACCCGGCGGGCCTGTCACCTTCCACGCAGGCCCCGTTGAGCATGTACACCATCCCGGCCGGCCAGGCCTACGTCGCCACCGCGCCCGCCGCTCACACCGACGACTACTTCAAGTCCAGCGGAACCGTCGTCATCGGCGGCAAGTCGATGTTCACCATCCAGTACAACCACCGCACCGCCCTGGTCTACGACGGTGACGTCACCGCCGCTCCCGCGCCCGGGCACACCAGCCGTGGAAGTCGCGACTGATCCCCGACCCCGCGCGGCGCCTCGACCGGCCGTGCAGCTCATGTGACTGAGCAACGGAGTCCGAGAAGGGCTCGTTCCCGACCTGGCCGGGAACGAGCCCTTCGACTGTGCCGAGCGGTGAGGGCTCCGGCGTCGTGTCGGACGGTCCTTCTCACCGCCGGCTCCGGTCCTGACCGGCGGCGATGAGCGCGCCCCCGGCCATCCGGCCGGCGGGCCGACCCCGGGGCGTCCGCGTCGCGCCGTACCGTCAGAGGGCTGTTCCGGTGAGTTCGGGAGCAGCGAGCACACCTCGCGCCCGCGTGATCGTTCAACCGGGCATGCGAAACATCAAGCGCGTAGCCACGACCCTGGCAGGTTCCGCCGTCGTCCTCACGACCATGGCCGCTCCGTCAGCCTCCGCCGCACCGCTCCCGGTCAACGGCATCGCTCAGACCCTTCCGGCCCTGTGGACCATCCTCGCCTTCGTCCGGCGCACTCTCCTCTGACATCTGACATCTGACGAGGGAACGGGCGGGAACGCGTTCCGAGCGTGCGTTCGTCGTGTCGGCCCCGCCGCATGGCGGGGCCGCCCCCCGGTCGGGCCGCCCCCCCCCGGTCGGGCCGCCCCCCCGGTCGGGCCGCCCCCGGTTGGGCCCGTCACGCGACGGGCGGGTTGAACCGGGAGTAGTCCTGGAGCTCCCATCGCAGCGGGCTGGCGTTGTCGATCTCCACCACCGCGTCGACGGTGAACTCCACGACGCGCTGGGCCCCCGGATAGGCCGCGGCGCTGCGGGGATCCCAGTCGATACGGCCCGTGCCGGTGAGTTGGAGCGTGTGGCCGCGCTCCCAGTCGAGGAACAGCAGACCGCACGCGGGGTCGAGGTGCAGGTTGCCCAGCGTCATGTAGAACTGGTTCCCGGCGTAGTCGGGCCAGCGCAACGTGCGGGGCCCCGCGACGGTGACGAAGCCCGGCATGCCGCCGCGGTGTGACGAGTCGGCGCCCTGCCCGGGGGCGCGGCTGGCGATGAAGAAGGTGTCCGCCTCCTCGACCCGGCGCCGCTGGCCTTCGGACAACTCCTTGCCCGTGCGCGCCTTCCCTGGCGGCGCGGCCTCGGCCGGGCCGGTGATGACACGGTTCTGCAGGTACTTCGGGCAGTTTCCGAGCACTTGCTCGGTCCGCATCCGCAGGCCGTCGCCGTCGCGGACGGCCACGCCGTTCGCCCGGATCCGGCGCTGGGTCTGCGGGTGCAGGGCGAGCACGCCGATGGCGCGTTCCTCGTCGAAGGCGTGGCGGAGCGGATCGCCGGGTGCGGGCAGCGCGTCGATGGCGAGGGTCCGGTCGTCGACCGGCCGGGCGAATCCGGGACGCCCCGTCACGATCGTCGACCAGACGGCGCCGGCGTCGTCGGCGGCTCCGATGATCAGCATCTGCTGGGCGCGGATGAACGGGTGGAACCCGAGCGGGATCTCCGGGCCGAACATGGGTGATCCCCAGCCGGGCCCGCCTTCCTGAGCCTTCCGCTGGACCGCCTGCTCACCGGGATGGACTACGGGCAGGGCCATGGGGTGCCTCCTTGATCAGCGGGCGAGCAGGTCGGGCAGTTCGCCGAGGACCTGCTCGAAGACGGAAGGGTCGTCCAGGACACGGGCCACCACCAGGGCGCCCTCGATACGGACCAGCGCCGCACGGGCCCGATTCCGCGCGTCCTGTTCGCTCGCGCCGGCCCGGGCAGCGGCGTCGGCCATGGCCTGGAGCCATCTCCGGGCGAGCCGGGTGGCGTGGGCCCTGATGTCCTGCGGCGCTCCGAGGAGCGTCATCGTGTCGAGGACGCAGGCCATGCGGCCGTCCTTGTAGACGAGCGCCATGTGCCGCGCCATCTCGGCGACGCCTTCGGCGACGTCCGGCTCCGAAGCGAGCGGCTGGAGGATCTCGTCGAACCTGGTCTCCATGCTGGTGAGCACGGCGGCGGCCATGGCGGGCTTGCCGTCCGGGAAGCGGTGGTAGAGGCTCGCGCGCTGCAGCCCCACCGCCCGCGACAGGTCGGAGAGCGACGCCCCGGCGTATCCGCTGGCCCGGAAGACCCCGGCGAGCCGGGCGTGGATCAGTTCATCGTCGACACTCGCGATCCTTCCCATGCCGATACTTTACCGAACGTTCGGTAAAAATCAAGATGGGCAGGTCCGACGGCTCGGCTCACCCCAGGCCGACGCGCTCCGCAGCGGTGTCCCCACGCCCGGGCTGCGCACCCCGAACCTGGGGCACGGCCACCACATCCGGAGCAGTGCGGAATGATCGAGGGGCAGCACGACCGCGCCGCCCCTCGATCATTCCCGCCGTCTACCAGGGCACTTCCCCCTGCTCGTCCTGGAAGGTGCCTGTCGGACCGTCCGCGTCGAGCGTCGCCAGGCGTACGACGCCCCGGGCGCTCTCCTCCGGCGCCCTTCCGATCCCGAACGCCGCGGTCAGGTCGGTCGCGGTGGTAGCCGTGTCCGCCTCGGCGTTCTCGTCGTACGGGGAGGAGGACCGCCGGGTCGTCGGGCGCAGCTTCTCCTGGTCGCCTCGCGATCAGTCCTCATGGCGCCGACGCGCGAGATGGACCGTGAGGTCGGCGGCCATGTCGACCCTGTCCGGCAGGACGCGCGTGGTCCGGCTCAACACCTGCTCGCGCGCCGCGGCCGGCAGGACGAGATAGGCCGAGACGGTGGAGAGATGACCGACGTAGTCACGAGCACTCACCGTCGAGCGCCTCTCGATCATGGCTTGTCGAACGTCGGTGAACCACTCGGACCGTCGCAGCTCCGTACCCGGCCACTGCATCTCCTGGCCCGGAGGTGTCCCGTCCGGGGACGCGATCTCGTCGCTGTCCAGAAACGGTGCCCGCGCCGTACGGACTGCCTCCTCCACAACCGGGTCGGCCAGTCGGTACGGTCCGCCGCAGGAGGCGAACACCCCGCCCGGCTCCAGCAGTGCGGCAACCCGTGACCAGCGGCCCTCCGGGTGCGTCCAGTGCAGAGCCGCTGCCGCGTAGACCAGGCCGTACCGCTCACCCTCGCGCAGATCCTCGAACGCGGCTCGCACGGTCCTGACGTCCGCCGGCACGTGCTTGCGCAGCTCGGCGAGCATGGACTCGTCAGGCTCGGTCGCGGTGACTTTGACGCCTCGTTGAACGAACAGCCGGGTCGCTTTGCCCGTTCCGGCGCCGATCTCGAGGGCGGTCCGTACGGGACGGCCCGCGTAGGCCGTCACCATGTCGGCCAGTTCCTCCGGATACCCCGGCCGGAACCGTTCGTACGCTTCCGCCACCGCTCCGAAGCTCAGCGCTCGACCAGACATGACAAGCATCCTGACACGAGCCGCGCGGGGCCCGCCTCGCCCGCCGAACCCCTCGGCCCGCCGCCGCCTGAATCCGGAGCGGGGGCCGAGAAGCCGGGGCCGAGTGCTGAGGACAGATGCCTCAGCAGGTGGCCCGGTGGATGGTGACCGTGTTCAGGCTGGAGAACTTGTACCAGCCCGCGCCCCGGGTCAGGTTCAGACCGTCGATGTCGAACGCGAAGGTGCAGCCCGTCGGCACTTCGAAGGCGTCGACGTCGACGCTTCCGCCCCCCATGTGCTTGCCTGCCGCGACGGACTTGATGTCCTTCGGGCAGCTCGAACCGATGGCGCCGGTGTCCGCCGTACAGGTCCAGTTCAGGGACACCCGCACCGTGCGGTTCGAGTTGTTCTGCACCTCACCGCAGGGGGTGGGCGGGAAGCTGCTGCATCCGCCGAGTGCTCCCCGCCCGGTGGCGGGCGCCGCAGGAGCGGCGCTGGCGACACCGGCGCTACCGACGGTGAGGAACAGCGCGCCCATCACCAGAGCGAAAGCCGATCTGTCGAGCATTCTCACGTCATGCCTTTCCGTAGGACCTGAACAGGTCGTGCGCTCGATGGTGGGCGAGTCGCCTTGCGAAAACCTTGCGACCCCACGACCTGGGGCGTGTTCCTACGGTGGGTGGCTCCACGGTCGCCGCAGCGCGTCGGCCCGGGCCGGACCGGACAGCCGCCCCGCCCCGGCCGACGCGGCGGCGTGAGACGCGCTTCCGCCGGCAGGGCGGGATCACGCCGGGCTTGTCGCGGCACCGACGCGGCGCTGCCCTCCGGCGGGGGAAGCCGTTGGTCTCCTCCCCCGCCGAGGGGCGTGCGATCAGCAGCGCTTGCTGGAGTAACCCCCCACCGGCGCGGGGTCACCGGCGGCTCGGACGGTGCCCGAGCCGGCCGTGCACTCGTTGACGGTGCGGGTGCCGTTGGACCAGAACTCCTGGGCGCTGGTGTTGGCCCAGGCACGCTTGCCCAGGACCTCGTCCTGGGAGTAGCTGTAGACGGCGGAGGTCACGTCGTAGTCGCCGACGGCGTCGCGGAAGCTCTGCCAGATCCAGACGTAGCCGTAGTTCTGGCCGCAGGACGGCGAGTAGAACTGCTTGACGGAGGCGACGGTCTTGCCGCCCCGGGTGACGTACCCGGTGGAGCCGATCTGGTAGGCGTCCGTGCACACCCCCGCGGCCCGTGCCCGCAGGCTCGCCGGGTTGCCGGCGGCGGACGGCGTGGTGGAGGCGGCCGCCGTGGTGGTGCGTGCGGTCGGTGCGGGCGCCGGGCCGGTCCCGGCCGTGGCGATTCCGGCCGGGATGAGAGCGAAGGCGCAGGCCAGCGCTGCCGTGGCGATCTTGAGGTGACGCATGTGGTGTTTCCCCCTGCTCGTCGTGGTTGAGCCACGTGTCATGACTGGCGTCATGACACGTGCTGAGACGTGCTCCGAAGCAGGGGACGACCCCGAAAAGGGCATGGCGTGGTCAACGCGGGTCCCCGTAGCGCGAAGTGGCCACTTCCGGATGGCCCGGAACACTTCGGACACGGGGTGAGACCCGGTGGGCGCCCAAAGGGTTGTAAGGCGATGTCGCGCGCGTCGGGTTGAGCCGGCCGGGTTCCTGAACAGCCGCGCTGCGGGTGCTCGTTGCCGTCGGCGGTCACGTCCGAGAGCTTCCGTGGCACGACCTCGGGCAACACGGTCGTAGATCTTGAGGAGGAGCCATGTCCGAGGGCCCTTCGGCCGGCCAGGCAGCCGTAGGGCCAGGTGGAAAAATGGGGCGCCCCTAAGATCGCGGACCGCTACCCTCGACGCCATGGACGTCAAGGGCCGATGCATCACCGCGACCGCGCGAGCGACCAGCTCGCCGGTTGCCGCCGCCTGACGTAGTTCTCGCTACCTCCACCGGCCACCGGAAACGGTCCGCCGGTGGTTCCCGGGCGCTCCCGCCACGGTGCCGATGATCGCGCGGACACGTTGTCCGGTGCCTCCCCGCACCACTCGCGAAGGAGCCACCCCATGAACACCGACCATGTCGTCCGCACGTTCGTCGACTACTACGAGGAACGCGGCCACCGACGGATCACCGGCTCGACTCTCCTGCCGCCTCCGGGAGACCCCGTGCTGTTCACGACCTCGGGCATGCACCCGCTCACCCCCTATCTGGAGGGGCGCCCGCATCCCGTCGGCAGGAGGATCGTCAACGTACAGCGGTGTCTGCGCACCACGGATCTGGAGGAGATCGGGGACGCCACCCATCTGACCGTCTTCCAGATGCTCGGCACCTGGTCGCTCGGCGACTACGAGGGCCCGCTGAGCCTGGAGTGGGGCTACGACCTGCTCACCGAGGGGTTCGGCGTCGACCCGAGCCTGCTGTACGTCACGGTCTTCGGCGGCGACGACCAGACCGGCCCGGACACCGCTTCCCTGGACCTGTGGCAGCGACGCGGGGTGCCGGTGGAGCTCACCGTCGAGGACAACTGGTGGTCCAACGGACCGACCGGCCCCTGCGGCCCCGACTCGGAGATCTTCCTGTGGACCGGCACCACCCCGCCGGAGTCGACGCCGACAGGTGACGAACGCTGGGTGGAGGTGTGGAACCACGTGATGATGCGCTACCGACGGCTCGACGACGGATCCCTCGTGCCACTCCCCCAGCGCAACATCGACACCGGACTCGGCCTGGAACGGCTGGCCTCACTGCTGCAGGGCCGCACCTCGGTGTTCGACTGCGACGTCTTCGCCCCCTGGCACAGCCTCGTACCGACCCTGTGGCCGCAGGACGAACTCTCGCTGCGGTTGGTCTACGACCACCTTCGCTCGGCCGTGGTGGTGATCGGCGACGGCGTACGCCCGGCCAACACGGGCCGCGGCTATGTGCTGCGCCGGCTGCTACGGCGGGTGCTCACCGTGCTGCGGCGGGACGAGCCCGGGCGCAGCCTGGGAGACCTGCCGCCGGACCTGATCCGGCACACCCTGGACCACTTCCGTCAAGACGGGGACACGAACGTCGTACGCCGGATCCTGCTCCAGGAGGAGGACCGTTTCGACCGGCTGCTGGAGCGCGGCCGGCACGTACTGGCCCGGCCTCGTTTCCAGGGGCCTCTCACCGAGGAGGACTTCCACTACCTCCACGACACCCACGGACTGCCGCGCGACCTCGTCCTGAACCTGCGGCCACAGTGAGCGCGCGTCACCGCGGCCAGGCCGCGTACCACCAGGCGGGTGGGACGTGACCCGCCGGGGCGAGCAGCCTCGTCCCGCCTGACGCGCGCCTCGGAAAAATAGTTGTGGGACGCTGTCGATACGGCCACCTCCCGTTCGACGTCATCATGTGCGGCGCCTCGCCGCACGTGATGACGAGCCAGGACCCGACGAGGACGACCATGGATCAACTGCTGAGAGTCATGAACTTCGGCGTCTCGAGTGACGGAATCGGTGCCGGTGAGCACCAGAGTCTCGAGCGGCCGTTCGGCCACGTCCAACCCGAGAAACTGTTCGCCTGGGCCGGAGCCACGGCGAGCTGGCCCATGCGTACGGACTCCGGAGGGAGCCGGGGCCTCGACGACTACTTCACACGGGACTTCGCACGCAACATCGGCGCCGAGATCATGGGCCGCAACAAGTTCGGGCCCCAGCGCGGGCCCTGGCACGACCATGAGTGGCGCGGCTGGTGGGGGGAGGAGCCCCCGTTCCACACCCCGGTGTTCGTCATGACGCACCACGAGCGTCCGTCGTTCACGCTCTCGGACACCACGTTCCACTTCGTCGGCGGCGAACCGGCGGCGATCCTCGAACAGGCGCGGGAAGCGGCACAGGGCAAGGACGTCCGACTCGGCGGCGGCGTCACCACCATCCGGCAGTTCCTCGATGCGGACCTCGTCGACACCCTGCACGTGGCGGTCTCACCGGTGAAGCTCGAAACCGGCCTACGACTCTGGGAGTCCCCCGACGAGCTGCTCGACCGGTTCCACCTGGAGGTGGTGCCCAGCCCGAGCGGCGTGACGCACCATCTGTTCTGGCGGAAGTGACAAGTGGCCCAGGGGCCCGCTTGAGGTCGGCCTTCGACAGCGAGGGGCGTCTGCTCCGGTGGACGCCCCTCTCACCGCGGCCTCGGGCGCGTTCCCCGTTCTGGGCGACGAGTAGGCCACCGTGCCGGCTCACGGATCACGCTCGGTGGAGACGGTCTCGCCGACCGTCTCCACCGGCACCGTGCACCCGGTCCGAAGGGCAACCGAACCCCTACCACCGCCCCCGTCCGGTCCTCGGTACCGCGCCCTCAGTCCTCAGCGACACGGATGATCGTCCTGCCGTTGACCCGCCGCTCAGGGGTGTACGCGGCGGCCGCCTCGGCCAGCGGAAGCACCGCGCCGACCCGGACATCGAGCCGCCCGTCGCACAGTCGCTGCGCGAGGTCCGCCAGGCGCACGCGGTCCGGTTCCACGACGAAGAAGAGCGCCCGCCCGTCCCTGGGCCGGACGGTAGGGGGGTGGGTGATCGTGACCAGTGTGCCGCCGGTGCGCACGAGCGCGGCCGAGCGGTCGAGGATGTCACCGCCGATGACGTCGAACACCACGTCGACCTCACCGGCGTCCTCCAGCGGCTCGGCCTCCAGGTCCAGGAACGTATGGGCGCCCAGAGCGAGGGCGGCCTCCCGGTCGGCGGCGCGGCCGGTGCCGATCACGTGGGCTCCCGCCCCGCGCGCCAGCTGCACGGCGATCGACCCGACGCCGCCGGCGGCGCCGTGGATCAAGATGCTCTGGCCGGTCCTGATGCGCGCGTGGTCGAACAGGCCCTGCCAGGCGGTCAGTCCGGAGATGACGAGTGCTGCCGCCCTCGTGTGGTCGACGTCCGCGGGAAGAGGGGCGAGGTTGCGGGCTTCCACGGCGACGTACTCGGCCAGCGAGCCGTCGCGGGCCCAGTCGGCCAAGCCGAGGACGCGTTGGCCGACGGTGAGGCCGGTGGTTCCGTAACCGAGTTCCGTGACGACGCCTGACACCTCGTGCCCCGGCACGCTCGGGGTACGGTCGCGGCCGGCACGGTCGGTCCACGTCGCGGGCCAGTCGAGCTCGCCGCGGGTGAATCCCGCGGCGTGCACGCGCACGATCACGTCGTTCTCGGCGGCATGCGGATGGGGCAGGTCGGTCAGGGTCAGGCCGCTGAGGGACGAGTCGCGGTCTCGGACGGTGATGGCTTTCACTACTGGTCTTCTTCCGAGTCGGGGAGTGTGGGGGTCGAGTGCGTCACTGGTCTGCCGAGAGCCGTCGGAGTCACCGCCTCTGTTTTCAGCCTTTTCGACTTCACGTCGGCCAGGGCGCGCTGATGATGCGTTCGACCATCGATGTGCGGCGATAGCCGGGGACGAAGTGCTCCAGCACGTCCGCGTTGACGGTGCCGTAGGTGGTGTCGGGTCGGTTCATGAGCCCGTCGAGGAATTCCTGCAGGAATTCCCTCTTGAAATCTCCGCGCGGATGGGCGGCGATGATCTCGTCCACTTCCCCGCCGTCCAGCCGGTCCAGCCCCGAGCCGATCGCGTCCGTCAGGACGCCGTGGTTCAGGGCAGCCGTCTCCGGACCCATGCGGCCGGGAATCCCGGGCGTGGTGTGCAGGGCGATCGCCGTCCAGACCGTGTCGGCGGCGCTCTCGGAGAACCCGCGGTCGTGCAGGAACTTGCGCGCGTGGTCGGCGCCGTCGAGTTCGAAGCGCTGCCGCGTACCGGAGAACGGGGTCGAAAGGCCCGCGTCATGGAACAGCGCGGATATGTAGAGCAGTTCCGGATCGGGCCGCAGGCCGAGTGTGCGTGCGTGCAGGGCTCCGAAGAGGAATACCCGGCGGGAATGATGGAAGATGAGGGCGCTGTTCGTCAGCCGAACGAATTCGGCGGCCTCCGCCGCCGCCTTGGTCCGGGGAATTTCCACCCCTGCGATGATGTCGTTCATGATGTCCGTGCTTTCCGGTGCTCCGGCGCTCCGGCGCTCCGGTGCGACGCAGTACGGGGAGACGGTCTCCCTGTCTCCAGGGTGCGACCGTGGGGAGTTCGGTGCCGCCTCGGTCCGGCCATGGACCACTCGAATACGGACACCTGTGGAATCCTGGGGAGCGAAGTGTGAGCGTAAACGTGCACCGGGTCGCGATCCTCGTCTACGACGGGGTCAAACTGCTGGACGTCGCCGGTCCCGCCGACGTGTTCGGGGAAGCGAACCGGCTCGGTGCCGACTACCGGATCTCCCTCGTGTCGACGACCGGTGCCGACGTCGCCTCCTCGATCGGCATCCGGGTCACCGTCGACGGCCATCCCGCCTCCGAGCCGGCCCCGGACACGTTCGTCATCCCGGGTGGGGACGTGTATCCCCGCAGCGCCGTCACGCGCGACCTGGTGGAGGCGACGAAGGATTTGGCGGCCCGCTCGGGTCGCGTCGCCTCCGTCTGCTCGGGCGCCTTCGTCCTCGGCGCCGCCGGTCTGCTCGACGGCAAGCGTGCGACCACCCACTGGAAGATCGCCCCGGAACTGGCCGCCCGGCACCCGAAGACCCGTGTCGAACCCGACGCCATCTACGTTCGCGACGGCACCACGTACACCTCGGCCGGCGTCACCGCGGGCATCGACCTGGCGCTGGCCCTCGTGGAGGAGGACCACGGCCCCGAACTGAGCCGGGAGGTCGCCCGCGCCCTCGTCGTCTACCTGCAACGCGCCGGCGGCCAGTCGCAGTTCTCCGCTCCCCTGCAGGGCCCGCCGCCGCGGTCCCCCGCCCTGCGCAGAGTCGTGGACCTGGTGAAGGCCGATCCCGCGGGCGGCCACTCCCTCACTGACCTCGCCGCGCATCTGCACCTGAGTCCCCGCCACCTCACGCGGCTCTTTCGGGACGAGCTGTCCACGACACCGGCCCGGTACGTCGAGTCGATCCGCTTCGACATGGCGAAGGCTCTGCTCGACCAGGGGCACACCGCGACACAGGCGGCGTCCATGGCCGGATTCCCCAGCTACGAGAGCCTCCGGCGGGTCTTCGCACGAGAGCTGTCCATCAGTCCCGCCGCCTATCAGCGTCGCTTCCGCACGGCCCGCCCCACATAACCGGTCCGGAGAGCCGGCGGGAGGCCCGGATCCCAGAGCTCGCCTGAGTCGTCCCACCGACGGTCCGTACAGCGGCGGTGGGGGCGCGCGACGGGTCTCGGTTGAGGGGGCGGCGCTGCGGCGGCACCCTGGAGGGGACCCGGTCGCGCACAAGGTCCCCGGACTCACCCCGCCGGCTGCGGTCGGGCGAGCACAGGGCGCGAACGTCTGGTGAGCGCGTCGGGCGAGCACGAGGAAATGGAGCCCATGGACAGTCGAGGCGGCGAAGGCACCGCCGAGGGACACGTACCGGAGGACTTCGCCGTCGTCGTCGACGCCGGTGGCACGATCATGGTGTGGAGTGCCGGGGCTCAGCACCTGCTCGGACATGACGCCGGTGAGGTCGTGGGCCGCCGGGCCGCCGAGCTGCTCGCCGCGGGCCTGCCGGAGTCCGCGCGGCGACACCTGGCCGAGGGCCGTCGGGTGGCCTGTGAGGTGGCGCTCCGGCACCGGCGCGGCGACCGTGTCGTGGTGCGGCTGCAGGCGACCCCTCTGGCCGGCGCGGGCCCCGCTCCGCTGTGGCTGGTGACCGCCGCCGCGGCGGCGAAGGTGGCCGAGCTGCCCGAACCGCAAGCCGAGGCCCTCTGGGATCTCACACTCGCGCAGCTCCCCGTACCGGTGGCGATCTACGACCGTGACGCCCGGCTGGTGGCCGCCAACGCGGTCATGGCCCAGGTGATGGGAACGACCGTGGAGGAGATGCGCGGCCTGACCCTGCGGGAGATCCAGCCCACCGCTCCCTTCGACGAGTACGACCGGCTCCAGCGCCAGGTTCTGCGCACGGGGAGGACGGTGTTCCACGAGGCGCACGGCAAGGCTCCCGGTGAGACCCGGGACCATGCCTGGTCGATGTTCTTCTCACCGCTGCTGGACGAGAACGGCGCGGTCCAGGGACTGTCCGCGGCCGTCTTCGACACCACGGAGCAGTACTGGGCGCGTCGCCATCTGGCGGTCCTGAACGAGGCCAGCCTCCGGATCGGCAGCACTCTCGACGTCACACGGACCGCCGAGGAACTGGCCGAGGCGGCCGTGGCCGGGTTCGCGGACTTCGTCACCGTGGACCTTCTACCGTCCGTGGCGCTGGGCGACGAACCGGGGCCGGTACCGCCGGACCAGCCGGTCACCGTACGCCGCACGGCGCAGCGGTCGGTGCTGAAGGGCTGCCCGGAGTCGGTGGTCGCCCCAGGCGGCACGACCACCTACCCCGTGGGGACGCCACCCGCGCGGACGCTGCTCGCCGGCCGGGGCTCCCGGCACACGGCGGGTGAGCCGGGGATACAGCAATGGGTCAGGTCCTCCCAGGCCCGAGCCGCGTCCGTCACCAAGTACATGATCCACTCGGTGATGCTGGTGCCGCTGCGCGCCCGCGGGGTGACCCTGGGCCTGGTGCATTTCATGCGGCACCGCACGGCGGACACCTTCAGCGAGGACGACCTGCGGCTCGCGGAGGAGATCGTCGCCCGAGCGGCGGTGAGTGTGGACAACGCCCGCCGTTACACCCGTGAACGCCGGACGGCGCTGGCGCTCCAGCGCAGCCTCCTCCCCGACCGGCCGCCCGACCTGGCCGCGATGGAGGTGGCGTACCGCTATCTGCCGGCCGGTTCCGGCGCGGACGTGGGCGGGGACTGGTTCGACGTGATCCCGCTGTCCGGTGCCCGGGTCGCGCTGGTCGTCGGCGACGTGGTGGGCCACGGCATCGCCGCGTCGGCGACGATGGGCCGTCTGCGGACCGCCGTACGCACTCTCGCGGACGTCGACCTCGCCCCCGACGAGCTGCTCACCCAGCTGGACGACCTGGTCGTCAGACTCGACCGGGAAGAGGGTCCGGAGACACGCGGGCAGCCGGGGAGCCCTGCGGCAGAGGTCGGAGCTACCTGCCTCTACGCCGTCTACGATCCGGTGTCCCGGCGCTGCACCGTGGCCCGCGCCGGACATCCGCCGCCGGCCGTGGTCACTCCGGACGGCAGCGTACGGATCCTGGACCTCCCCTCAGGGCCGCCGCTCGGGCTCGGCGGCCTGCCCTTCGAGGCCGTGGACGTGGAGCTGGAGGAGGGCAGCCTGCTCGCGCTCTACACCGACGGGCTGATCGAGGCGGCCGACCGCGACATCGACGTCGGCCTCACGCTGCTGCGCCGGGCTCTGAGCGGTCCGGCCGAGCCACTGGAGGACACCTGCGACCAGGTCCTGCGCACCCTGCTGGCCGACCGTTCCACCGACGACGTCGTGCTGATGCTGGCGAGGACGGCCGCGCTCGACACCGAGCAGGTGCGTACCTGGCGGCTGCCCCGGGATCCCGCGGCCGTGGCCGGGGCCCGCAAGGTGACGAGCCGGCAGCTGGCCGACTGGGGGCTGACGGAGGCGGCGTTCGCCACCGAACTCATCGTGAGCGAGCTGATCACGAACGCCATCCGGTACGGCGAGGATCCCATCGTGCTGCGGCTCATCCGCGACTCGACCCTCATCTGCGAGGTCTCCGACGGCAGCAGCACCGCCCCGCATCTGCGGCGCGCCCGCGTCTTCGACGAGGGCGGGCGCGGGCTGCTGCTCGTCGCGCAGATCGCCGAGCGCTGGGGCAGCCGCCAGACGCCCACCGGGAAGACCATCTGGGCGGAGCAGGCACTCCCCACCGGGACACCCTCCGCCACACGGTGACACCCGGCCGGTGCGGGGCACGACGTGTGGGGTGTGCCCGCCGGATCACCGGCCGGCGGGCACCCCTCCCCTACTGGAGCGCGCGCTCCAGACGCTGCGCCACCAGTTTCACGAACCGCGCGGGCTCCTTCGGCTGGCCGCCCTCCGCGAGTACCGCCAGGCCGTGCAGCAGCTCGGCGGTCTCGACGAGCTCGGCGCGGTCCTCACGCTCCTGGTACGCCTGGTTCAGACCCCGCACGAGCGGATGGGTGGGGTTCAGTTCGAGGATCCGCTTGGTGGGCGGGATCTCCTGGCCCATCGCCCGGTACATGTTCTCCAGCGCCGGAGTGAGGTCATGGGCGTCGGAGACGACACAGGCCGGGGAGACGGTGAGGCGCGTCGACAGACGGACGTCCTTGACCTCCTCGCCCAGCTGCTCCTTCATCCAGTCCAGCAGTCCGGCGTACGCCCCGGCCTGCTTCTCCCGCTCGCCGTCGGACGGCTTGTCGCCCTCGGCGTCGAGGTCGATCTCGCCCTTGGCGACGGACCGCAGCGCCTTGCCGTCGAATTCTCCGACGGCGTCGACCCACACCTCGTCGACGGGGTCGGTCAGCAGCAGTACCTCGATGCCGCGGGCCCGGAACGCCTCCATGTGCGGGGAGTTCTCGATGCTCTGCCGGGACTCGCCGGTCATGTAGTAGATGTCGTCCTGGCCGTCCTTCATCCGCTCCACGTACTGCTGGAGCGTGGTGGGCTCCTCCTCCGCGTGCGTGCTGGCGAAGGACGCGACGGCGAGCAGGGCGTCGCGGTTGTCGGAGTCGCTGAGCAGCCCCTCCTTCAGTACGGCGCCGAACTCCCGCCAGAACGTGGCGTACTTGTCGGTGTCGTTGGTCTTCATGTCCTTGACCGAGGACAGGACCTTCTTGGTCAGCCGGCGCTGGATCATGCGGATGTGCCGGTCCTGCTGGAGGATCTCGCGGGAGACGTTGAGCGAGAGGTCCTGCGCGTCGACGACACCCTTGACGAAGCGCAGGTACGGCGGCAGCAGCGCCTCGCAGTCGTCCATGATCAGCACACGCTTGACGTACAGCTGGAGACCGCGCCGGAAGTCCCGCGTGAACAGGTCCTGCGGGGCGTGCGCGGGGACGAACAGCAGGGCCTGGTACTCGAAGGTGCCCTCGGCCTGGAGGCGGATCGTCTCCAGGGGGTCACGCCAGTCGTGGCTGACGTGCTTGTACAGCTCGTGGTACTCGTCGTCGGAGACCTCGTCCCGTGAGCGCGCCCACAGGGCCTTCATCGAGTTCAGCGTCTCGGGTTCGGGCGTCTCCTCGCCCTCGGCCGCCCCGGGGACGAGCCGGATCGGCCAGGTGATGAAGTCCGAGTACCGCTTGACGATCTCCTTGACCTTCCACACGGAGGTGTAGTCGTGCAGCTGGTTCTCGGCGTCGGCCGGCTTGAGGTGCAGCGTGACGGCGGTTCCCTGCGGCGCGTCGTCTACGGTTTCCAGGGTGTACGTCCCCTCACCGCGCGACGACCACCGGGTGCCGCTGCTCTCCCCGGCGCGCCGCGTCACGAGGGTCATCTCGTCGGCCACCATGAAACCGGAGTAGAACCCGACACCGAACTGCCCGATCAGCCCCTCGGCGCCGGCCGCGTCCTTGGCTTCCTTCAGCTCCTCGAGGAAGGCGGCGGTGCCCGAGTTGGCGATGGTGCCGATGAGCTGGCCGACCTCGTCGTACGACATCCCGACGCCGTTGTCCCGCACGGTGAGCGTACGGGCGTCCTGGTCGAGTTCGATCTCGATGTGCAGGTCGGACGTGTCGGCGTCGAGGCTGTCGTCCCGCAGCACGGCCAGGCGCAGCTTGTCGAGCGCGTCGGAGGCGTTGGAGACGAGCTCCCGGAGGAAGACGTCCTTGTTCGAGTAGACCGAGTGAATCATCAACTGGAGCAGCTGACGGGCCTCTACTTGGAACTCCAACGTTTCGGTCGGCATGTTCGCTTGTCCTCCACAGTGACTGGGTCGCCGGAACAGGTGACTGTCACTGTAAAACACCAAGTCATGGGGTCGTCACCGCCGTTCGATGGTCACCGGCGACACCCGCGGTGAGGTGTGGGGAAGCGGTCGCCGGCCAGGTCGGGGACGGGCCGGCTCGATGGCCGTCTCCGGCTTCGCCACGGTCGCCGGGGGCCCGAACCAGTGGTCCAGGGACTCGCACAACTGTCGGGCGCCGGCATCGCGGGACTCGGAAGGTGTTCCCGTCCAGGCGGCGTGGCCGTCGGGGGACGAGTGCCGCGCAGGCGTTCGGCAGGCTGCCGGGCCGCACCGACGCCACCGTCACCCGGTCCGTCCACGGCCGGGCCATCTCACGCAGCAGGTCGGTCTGCGGGCTGTCGTCCAACAGCAGCACTCCACCTGCCGTGGCCGCCAACAGCCGCACCAGGCTGCCTTCTTCCAGTGGGATGTCCGGCACCATCCGTCCGTCCCAGGGATGGCCGCGGTCGTGCAGCGAGGGACAGCGGGTGTTGACGCCGGTGATCTCCTCGGCGAGGTGGCCGGCCGTCTCGTGCGCCGTGGCCAGGCACGCGCGAGCATGCACCCGCAGCCCCCGAACGGCGACACGGCGGGCAGCCACGCCTACGCCGAGGTCGCCCACCCGACGCGGCAGCGACGCCAAGGTGTTCGCGCGGTGCGGTCGTACGCCGAGCACTCCGACCACCGCCAGGACGGGCGCCAAGGTCTCACCGGAGGCGGCACGATCTGGTCCCGGCGCGCCGAGCGATCGCTCACTCGAAACCGTAGCGGCGTGCGGACTCCTCTTCCTGCGCCAGCCGGTGCAGGGCCTGCAGCATCGGCTCGACGAAGATCGCAGCGGCGACCGCCGTCTCGGCCTTCTCCGCCTCCGAGGGATGCGTCTCCACGAAGTCCAGGTCGAGGACGGCGGCCTGATGCATCAACCGGGCGTACGACGCGATCACTTCGGAGTCCCAGTCGAAGCCGAGTCGCCTGAAGGTGGCCACCGCCGCCACCAGGGAGCGGTAGGCCGGGGAGATCGTGACGAGGGCCTGGGCGTTGGACCAGCCGACCGTCTCCAGAAGCTGGTCGACCTCGCGGCGTGCCCGCCGGACCAGCACGTCGTCGGTGTCCGGCTCGGGAACCTGCGGCAGCGCCCACAGGGCCGCCCCCAGGCGCATCGTACGACCGAGGGAGTCGTCGTCGACGTGGTGGAAGACCTCCCGGACGGTCGCCACCGGCACCCGCGCGACCTGGATCATCGCGCGCACCAGCCGCAGCCTGCGCAGGTGCTCCTCGTCGTACTCGGCCGTGGTCGCGTTCACCTGGCGGCCGGGCGTCAACAACCCTTCGCGCAGGTAGTACTTGATCGTCGCGGTGGACACGCCGCTGCGCTCACTCAACTCCGCCAGCCGCATCTCTGCCCCCTACCTGCTTCTCCCGGACCACTCCTTGAGGAGTGACACTATCCAAGCACCTTCCGAGGGGTGGCGGCGCCATCCGGGGGCGTCGAGGTGCGGGCTCGGCCGACGGGTGACCGCCGCCGCTCCGGAGGATGCACGAGTCGGTGTCGAGCGCGACCCCGTCGGCTCGTACCAGGGTGGGGCTCTGCACCACCTGGGCGTGACGTACGACGTGCTGCGGACCGCGTGAATCCACGCCCGCTCCGGTTCGGGCAACCTTCGCGAGCGCCCGGCCGTCTTACCGGATGCCGAGCTCGGGGCCCTGCCCTTGTCGAGGCGGCGGCAGCGGCAGCGGGGCGAGTGCCTGAGTGAGGGTGGAGGAGACGCTTCTGAATACCGTGGTGACCTGGGTCGACGCACGCGAACGGCTGCCTTGGAGCGGCGCACCGGTGGCAGCGGCGATCACGGGCCGGTATCCGGCCGACGGCGCCCCTGCGTCCGATACGGCGTCGGGTGAGGAGCTCGGGCACCCCGTGCGGCAGATCAGGGCTCACATCTGACGGCCTTTTGTTGCCTCCGCCGCCCGCCTGCTTCGCCGCACGGGGAAGACCGCAGGTTCGACCTGCCACCCGCCCGCCATGAGAGGGGCGCTGACGAGTCCCAAGGCCAAAGCGCCCGCGAGAGCGGCTGCCACCGCGTTCGACGCGTGGACACCGGGATCGCTGAAGGGTGCACGGCGCGGGACGCGCCCGAGGAGGCGAGCCCCGGCGCGGCAGGGCGTCCGGGCCGCGTGGCCTGTGGCACCCGGTGGATCAGCGGCAGCCGGTCGTCTGCGCCGGCAGGGGCGCGGCCATGGTCGTAGCCGCTCGGCCCTCCAGGAGGTTCGCCCCCAGCGGGGTGAGGGCGTGGTGGATGGTGTTGCGTACCCGCGTGCTCTGAATCAGACCCGCGTCGCGCAACACGGTGGCGTGTTCGCTGGCCGACGCGGGAGAGATGCTCAACTGGCGGGCTATCTCGCTGCCGGTCGCGTTCTCCGACCTCGCGATCGTGAAAAGGGTCGCGGCTCGGGTGCGGCCGAGGAGTCTGCCGAGTGCGTCGGGGCCGGTCACGGGGCTCAAGGGCTGCAGGGAGGCGATGCCGCGGGTCGCCGGGTACACCAGCACGGGTGAGAGGGACGTGTCCCGCAGAGCGATGGGGGCGCCCCGGCAGAAGTACGCGGGCACGAGCCGCAGTCCGCGCCCCTCGAGGTACAGGTCCTGGTCCCGGGGATAGGCGATCTGCAGCACCGGTGCGCGCCAGTGCACCGTGGGATGCAGGGTGCTCAGCAGCATCTCGGTCCCGCCGACCAGGAACGACTGCGCCCGCAGGCCGAGTTCGGCACTCACCGCCGCGGTGATCTGCGTCCAGTACGGGTGCAACGCCCGCCGATGGTAACGGCGCAGGGCGGTACCCAGACCGCGCAGCGCCGCGGGACGACCCGCCGCGAGGTCGACCGCCCACCACGGCAGCTTCTGCTGTTGGCCCAGCGCCGCCATGTCGCTCCTCAACCGCACGCGGGACGTGGACTCGATCGCCTCGGCGGCTTCCAGGGAATCAGTGGTGCCCTCGGCCGGCGTCAAGAAGTCCGGCGAATACCCGCGCGGCGGAGCGAGATGAAGCAACGGCTTCGAAGCCGCCTCCATCGACGTACGGGCGCGCATGCGCCAATGGTGGAACTGGACATCGATGTCGCGACTGCCGAGAACATGAAGACTGAGCAGAGCTTCCCAAGCCGGATCCGGCCCTGTGGGCAGGCGAATCCGGCCGAGGTCCTCCGCGGTGAAATGGATGCGCAGCATCAGCAAGCCCCCCGTACGGCTGCCACTCCAGGCTTCCACCTTCACCCATTCACCCCTTGCGCGACAGCTACGATCCCGCCACGTACGGTCATTCGGCGAGGACCGAATCTCTTTCCGCGCCCCGCCGGACTCGGCCTAGTTTCGAGGCCGGACCTCACGGGAGAACCCCAGCGGAAGCCGCCGACTGCTTCTGCGGCTCTTCCGTGGACTAACGGAGGAGCATCGTGACTTCTGCACGTCGCACTGCCAGTTCACTCACCCTCGCGGCAGGCTTGGTCGCCGCGGCGACCTTCCTTTCCAGCGCGCCCGCGGTCGCCCATGAGACGGCCGGCTCCGCACCCTCCCAAACGGCCCAGCGCGCGGACTGGGACGGCAACATCTACCTGTACTACAGCGCGTCCGCGAACAGTTCCTGGAGCAAGTACGCCGGAACGGTGAACGACTTCGCGGGCCAGACCTTCGCCGCCGGCGGCGAGGGCCACGGCCTGCGCGTGAAGAACAACGTGAACCGGGCCTGGAACAACGACGCGAACTGGACGGCCCGGATCTACTACAACGAGAACCAGAACGCGAGCGGCAACGCTCCGTACGACGACTTCTATCCCGGCGAGGCCAGGCAGCTCACGAGCAGCGTACGGAACAACAACGCCTCCCTCGGCTGGTGGTACTTCGGCTGACTCAGCGCGGCCCGCGTGAGCCGCGGTGTGCTCTTCACCAGCGCTGCAAAGGGAAGGACATGACATGTGGACGCCCATCAGGCAGGGCGGTCGGCGGGGCGCGGCCCTCCTCGCCCTGATGGCCGTGGCGAGTTGCACGCAGGCACATACCACCGAGCGGGAGCCGCCGCACTCCGCCCTCCCCTCGGTGCACGCGGTGCCGACGTTGCTCGACGTCGGGTCCCTGGTCCTGCCCATCGAGCCCTACCTGTTCACCGACCGGCAGGTGGCAGACCTGTTCCGGGCGCGGGCCGTCCTCGTCTCGTCGTGCATGCGGCGCTTCGGTCACAGCTGGCCCCTGCCCACCGGAACCGGCCCGGGGACAGGGACGTTGAACCCTGCCAACACGGCGCACCGGTACGGCGTTACGGACGCCGGGAAAGCCGCCCGGTACGGATATCACCCGGCTCCCGGCGCGCGGCCGCAGTCCAGGAAGGAGAGCCCAGGACCACGCCCCGCGCCGGAGGAGATGCTCGTGCTGACCGGCCTCGGCGACGACGGTGCGCCCGCCAGGCATGACGAGCGGGGCCGGCCGGTCCCGGTGGGCGGATGCCAGGGCGAAGCCACGGCATTCCTGTCGGGCGACCCGCGAAAGATCGGTAACGGAGAACTCGTAGGGGCGATCAATATCGGCGGCTATCAGGATTCGCAGAAGGATCCGCGGGTGGCTGCGGTGTTCCGCGCCTGGTCGCGTTGTATGCGACGACACGGCTACCGGTACACCGATCCGACGCGGGTCCCTGGAAATGACCCTGAATTCCGTGGTTCGACGGCTACTCGCCGCGAGATCACGATGGCGATCGCGGACGTGACCTGTAAGCGGGAAACGAACACCATCGGAGTCTGGTCATCCGTGGACGCGGCCTGTCAGCGGCGGGCGATGGGTGAGAAGCAGCGAGAACTCGCAGCGGTGAAACGGGATATGCGCAGACAACTGACCAACGCCGCGAAGGTGTTGCGGCCGCGTTGACCGTTCGCGCACCTCCCGTCCAAGTCGGCTCCGGCCGCCGGCCTGAGCAACCGGCCTGCCCGGCGCGGCGCCGATCTCGACGTGTACCCCGGCGTCGAACGCGGAGAGCCCTCGGCCCGCTTCTGGACCTCGGCCTGGCTCGATGCCCCCGGACGGCACGCGTCTCGAAACCTGTGCAGGAATGTCCGTGATCCGTAACAGGCGGATCCTGCGCGGGCTTTACACCGTCCTGACAGCTGAACGGGCTCACCGGGACGACGAGGAACAGGCTGATATGGCGCGGCATGGCGGGCGGGGATGGCACGGCCGGGTACTGGCGGCGGCGCTGGGAGTGACGACGGTGGCGGCTGCCGCCTCGGTATGGACCGCGCAGGCCAGCCCCGTCGAGGGGCGGCAGGCGGGAGCGGGCGCCTCGGCGCGCCCCTCCGCGCCGGGTTCCGGCTCCGGCGTGACGCCGGTGTCGGTGGACATCGCTCATGCCTCCGACCACGGCGCCCGGGGCGTCAACATCACCATCGACGACGGACCGGACCCGGCCTGGACGCCCCAAGTGCTGCAGGTGCTGCGGGAGAACGGCGTCAAGGCGACCTTCTGCATGGTCGGCACGCAGGCGCAGGCCCATCCGGACCTGGTGAAGGCGGTGGTGGCGGCCGGGCACCGGCTGTGTGACCACTCGGTCTCGCACGACACCTCCATGGACACCAAGCCCGAGGCGTACCAGTCGCAGCAGATCCTCGACGCCGAGCGCATGATCACCGCTGCCTCGGGGGGCGTACGGCCGATGTACTACCGGGCCCCGGGTGGCGCCTTCACCCCCTACAGCCGGCACCTCGCCGCCTCCCGCGGAATGCGGCCGCTGGGCTGGAACGTCGACACCAAGGACTTCGAACACCCCGGCACGGACGCCATCGTCACCACGGTCAAGAACGAGATCGCCAACGGCCCCACCGTCCTCTTCCACGACGCGGGCGGGGACCGCTCCCAGACCGTGGCGGCTCTGCGCGAGGTCCTGCCGTGGCTGAAGCAGCAGGGTCACTCCTTCGGCTTCCCGGTGCGCTGAACACGCGACGCCGCGACACCCGGAACCCACACGGAGGGTTCCGCCCAAGTCGGCGCCCCGAACGTGATGACGTGCTGGTGCCGTCGCTGGTGCCGTTCAGCCGATGCGCGCTCCTGTGCCGCTGACGCGGACTCGTGGGTCACCCGCGTGCAGTGTCACCGTGAGTTCGCCGGGGCGTCCCAGGTCCTCGCCTTGGTGCAGGGAGAGGACGGTGTCGTCCGGGACGAGGCCCAGTTCGCGGGCGTAGGCGCCGAACGCGGCGGCGGCGGCGCCGGTCGCCGGGTCCTCCACGACGCCGCCGACGGGGAACGGGTCGCGGACGTGGAAGACGGTTGCCGACTCCCGCCAGACGAGCTGGACCGTGGTCAGATCCAAGCGGTGCATGAGGGCTTCGAGGCGCGCGAAGTCGTAGGCCAGATCCGCGAGTCGGGCGCGCGTGGCCGCCGCGAGGACGAGATGGCGGGCCCCGGCGAACGCGATGCGGGGCGGGAAGGCAGGGTCGAGATCGGCGCGCGGCCAGTCGAGCGCGGCGAGGGCCTCGTCCAGGTCGGTGTCAGCGATCTCCTCGAGGTGCGGCTCGACACTGGTGAGGGTGGCCCGGACCGTTCCGTTCTCCTCGGTCACCTCGACCGGGACGGTCCCGGCGCGCGTGGCGAAGACGAGCTCTCCGGGGCCGATGCGCTCGGCGACGGCGATGGCGGCCGCGACGGTGGCGTGACCGCAGAACGGCACCTCCGCCCTGGGACTGAAGTAGCGGATGGTGAACGCCCGCCCCTCCTGACCTCCCAGGCCCTCCGGGGGCGCGGTCAGGAACGCGGACTCCGAGTACCCGAGGTCGGCGGCGATGGCCAGCATGTCGCTGTCGTCCAGGGCGGCGGCGTCCAGCACGACGCCGGCGAGGTTCCCGCCGTCGGGGACGCTGGAGAAGGCGGTGTACCGCAGTACCTCGGACCCTGGCGCGTTCCTCGTCATGGTCTGGCAACGCGGGGCGGAGCCGCGGCTATTCCGCACGCGGGCCGGGAGGCCGCCGCTCCGGGCGGGTGCGGCCTATGACGTCAACTGCCGGCGCTCGCGGTGAGCGGACCCTGTCGGTCCGACGCCACGCTCCGGCTCACTGATCTCGGCCCACACCGCGTCGAGGGAGAGCCCGAGGACATCGGCGATCGCCGCGATGGTCGGGAAGGCCGGGGTGGCCACCCGGCCCGACTCGATCTTTCTGAGGGTCTCCGGTGAGACACGTGCGTCGAGTGCGATCTCGAGCATCGAGCGCTCTCCCCTGGCCCGACGGAGGAGGGCGCCGAGGCGCTGTCCGCGTTCGACCTCTGCGGGAGTGAGCGGCAACCTGACCATGGAGCCGATTCTAGTACCGGTACAGTTTGGCCGGTATAGTTATTGGTCGCGTGAGAAGGACGCCTCATGATCGAGATCCTCAACCCCACCCTGCTGGCCCGAGCGAAGGACACAGGCGCCCTGGTCGCCGACATCCTGCAGACGCTGAAGAGCCGTAGCACGGCGGGCACGAACCTTCTGGACATCGACCGGTGGACCAAGACCATGATCGCCGAGGCGGGAGCGCTGTCCTGCTACGTCGACTACGCGCCCTCCTTCGGGCGCGGCCCGTTCGGCCACTACATCTGCACGGCCGTCAACGACGCCGTACTGCACGGACGGCCGTACGACCACCCGCTCGCCGACGGTGACCTGCTGACCCTCGACCTCGCCGTGTCCAGAGGCGGAGTCGCCGCGGACGCCGCCATCAGCTTCGTCGTGGGCGACGCGGCACCTCCGGAGAGTGTCGCGATGATCAGTGCGACCGAACGCGCACTGGCCGCGGGGATCGCCGCCGCCGGGCCCGGGGCCCGCGTCGGCGACATCTCCCACGCCATCGGCACGGTCCTCAGCGAGGCGGGCTACCCCATCAACACCGAGTTCGGGGGTCACGGCATCGGATCGACCATGCACCAGGACCCGCACATCTCGAACACCGGACGACCCGGCCGTGGATACACACTGCGCCCCGGGCTGCTGCTGGCACTGGAGCCCTGGGTCATGGCGGACACCGCTGAACTCGTCACCGATGACGACGGGTGGACGCTGCGAAGCGCCACCGGCTGCCGGACGGCGCACAGCGAGCACACGATCGCCATCACCGAGGACGGAGCCGAGATCCTCACCCTGCCGAAGCAGGAGCGCCCCTGAGAGGCCACGGCATCGGCGCGTCGGATGCTCCGTCCCCGAGCCCCGCTGCGGTCAGGTACGACGGTTCAGCTCCGTGTCCTCGGTGGCGGCCCAGGCGGACAGCAGGCGCAATGCGTCGTGATCGGGTGTGCCCGGTTCGGCCGTGTAGGCGGTGAGCGTGAGCCCGGGGTGGGCCGGCAGGGCCATGGCGTCGAAGTCGAGGCGGATCTCGCCGACTTCGGGGTGGCGGAACGGTTTGCGGCCGGTGTGGTGCAGGCGCACGTTGTGCTTGGCCCAGGCCGTGCGGAACTCGTCGCTGCGGGTGACCAACTCGCCGATCAGCCGGGTGAGTTCCGTGTCGTGCGGGGCACGTCCGGCCTCGGTGCGCAGGAGCGAGACGGTGGTGTTGAGCGAGGCGTCCCAGTCGGGGAAGAAGTCCCGCCCGGCGGGGTCGAGGAACTGGAACCGGGCGATGTTGACCGGGCAGTGCGGCTTGTCGGCGAAGAGCGGCGCGTAGAGGGCGCGGCCGAGGCGGTTGATGGCCAGGATGTCCAGCCGCCCGTTGCGCACGAACGCCGGACTGTCGGTCATGGAGTCCAGGACGCGCTGGATGGTTGCGGGAATGGGGCCGCGCGCCTTCTTGGCGCGGCCGGCGGGACGCCTTCGCTGCGCGGCTGCCAGGTCGTAGAGGTGCGCGCGTTCGGCGTCGTCGAGCTGGAGGGCACCCGCGACGGCGTCGAGGACCTCCTCGGAGGCGCCGGCGAGGTGACCGCGCTCCAGCCGGACGTAGTAGTCGATGCTGACGCCGGCCAGCAGCGCGACCTCCTCGCGGCGCAGCCCCGGCACGCGGCGGTTTCCGCCGTAGGCCGGCAGACCCGCCTGCTGTGGCGTGATCTTCGCGCGGCGAGTGGCGAGGAACTCGCGAATGTCGCTGGCGGTGTTCATACAACCAGGCTAAATGTCCGGTGCCGGGACTGGGGGGCCCTGCGAGTACCTGTAACGGCAGTACCTTCCGCGCCGACTGCCATCTGCGGTTTCCTCGACAGCGAGGTAGTCGGCGGGCGGTCCGGGGCGGAGTCGCACGGGCCGCTGCGGCTGCCGGGCAGGCACGCATCACCGAGAGTGAACCTGCCGGACACCCGTTCCGCACCATCGCGAGGAGACACGACATGGCGAAGCAGTCCGCGCCTCAAGAGCTGGCCGAGATCGCGCCGAAGCCGGTCGACGTCACCGACAACGTCCTGTTCGGCGACATCTGGGAACGCCCCGGACTGTCCCCCCGGGATCGCAGCCTGGTCACGGTGAGCGTGCTGGCGGCTCTCTACCGGGGCGAGCAGCTGCCGTACCACCTGGGCAAGGCGCTCGAGAACGGGCTGAGCGTCGAGGAGCTGTCCGAGGCCATCACACACCTCGCGTTCTACGCCGGATGGCCCAACGCCATGACCGCGATCAACCACCTCAAGCAGATCGCCGACCAGCAGGCAGCGGCCTGACAGCGCCCGGTCCAAGGAGCACCGACCATGGAACTGTTGAAGAAACAACCGACGATGAAGCTGCCGGCCGACTGGTTCACCGGCGACGCGTGGGCCGATGTGATCTACCGCGGGGAGGAGCCCTCCCGGGCTCGTGCCAACGCGGTGCGCTTCGCCCCCGGCGCCCGGACCGCCTGGCACGGCCACGGTCTGGGCCAGACCCTCTACATCGTCGAGGGCATCGCCCTGATCCAGTCCCGCGGTGGCGAGATTCTCGAAGCCCACCCGGGCGACGTGATCTGGACGCCGCCGGGCGAGGAGCACTGGCACGGCGCCGCTCCGGACCACTTCATGACCCACATCGCGCTCTGGGAGACGGACGACGTCGACTGGCTCGAACACGTCACCGACAGCGAGTACGGCGGGCCGCGCACCAGCACCCGTCTCTGACCGGTCCGAACCGGCCGACGTACGACGCTCGGCGGGGAACGGACCCGAAGCCCGGCAGGGGCGGCCGGCTCATGTCCGAGGTCAGAACAGTTCCTCCTGCTGGGCCTCCACCACAGACCGCGGCGCGGGCCGGGCCGCCCCACGGGAGGGCCTCTCGTCGCCGAACAGCGGGGAGGTGCCGCACTCGTCGGGCACCGCCGGGACGGCCGTCGCCCCGACGGGCACATCCAGGCGCAGCGGAGCCTCCCGGTCGAAGTCGTCCGGGGTCATGCGCACCCAGTCACGCCCGTGCTGCTCACTCACTCGACTGCTCCCGTCACCTGTCCTGACCGCCGCTGCGCGTCCTCCTTCATCTTCCCGGCATTCACGCACGGCGATCATGAGGAAGCCGACTTCACCGGGAACGATCCTCCGGCGCGGCACCGTGTCGACCTCGGGTTCCGAGCGCACCTGGAGCGACCGCTTCACGCTCGACGACCTCAACGGCCTCGGACGGCGCGGCCCGCACCTCGACTGACCCTCCCAAGTCGTAGGACAGGACACCGAAGGGGCGAGGCGCCGGAGAATCCTGGCGCCCGCCCCATCGGTGTCCTGCCTGTCCACACGCTCACGAACCCGACATGGCGTCCCCGAACATGGGGTCCTTCCCCGATGTGCCGATGCCCACGGACGAGGCGCCGAAGTTCACCGCGCCGGTGGCCGTGACGCCCGCGCCGGCTCCGCGCAGGACCCACACGGCGCCGTCGTCGCTGTTCTCGCCGCCCGCGCCCACCGACAGATCGGCGTGGCCGTCCTTGTCGTGGTCGGCGAGGTGGACGGCCTCGCCGAACAGGTCCGACGACTCGTTGGCTCCCGGGACACCCGAAGTGCCCTGGTTGAAGGACTGGGCGCCGGTCCCCGTCAGGCCGGAGGCGCCGCCGCGCAGCACCCAGACGCTGCCCGTCTGATCGGCGGAGCCGAGGCTCTCGAAGTTCGCGCCGACGGCGAGGTCGGGGTAGCGGTCGCCGTCGACGTCGCCCGCGGCGAGTGCGCCGCCGAAGTTGTCGTGGGGCTCGTCCGCTCCGGGAACACCCGCGGTGTCCTGGCTGAAGACGGCGCTGCGCGCGGTGTCGACGCCCGCCGCAGCGCCGTAGAACACGGTGACGTAACCGCCCGTCGTCGTCTGGTCCATGATGTCGACGAAGTCGGTGCCGACGACCAGGTCGTCGTGCCCGTCGCGGTCGAAGTCGGCCACGGTGAGCGCGCCCGCGTAGCCCGGGCCCGCCTCGGTCTGCAGCGTGGGCCCGGTCGAGGCCCCCCGGTAGACGAAGTTGCCGTCGGCGGAGCCCACCACCACGTCGTCCGCCCCGTCGTTGTCGAAGTCGCCGGCGGCCAGCTGGACGGCGCCGTCGGGGTAGGCGCCGGAGGTGATCTTCGCGTCGAAGCGCAGCTTCCCGGCCGCGCCGCGGGACTTCGTGAAGCCGCCCTTGAAGATCCACACGTCCTTGCCGGTGGAGCCGACCGCCAGATCGGTCTTCCCGTCACCGGTGAAGTCTCCGACGGCGAGGGACTGGCCGAACCGGTCGTGGCCCGACGCGTTCGGGTCGCTGATCGCCGTACCGCCCGACAGGCCGGACGAACTGCCCCACAGGACGGTGACCGAACCGCCGTCGACATCGGCGCCCACGTTCTCCAGCGGCGTGCCCACGACGAGGTCGCCGTAGCCGTCGTTGTTGAGGTCGCCGTGCGCGAGTTCGGTGCCGAAGCGGTCGGAGGTCTCCGAGACGCCCGGCACACCGGAGGAACTCTCCGAGGTCGTCTTGTGACGCGCGGCGCTGATACCGCTCGACGAGCCGTAGTTGACGACCACGGCACCCGCCTTCGCCTTCCCGCCCGCGACCGCGCCCGGGGCGCCCGTCGCGAGATCGCGGTAGCCGTCACCGTTGAAGTCGTCGGCGAGGCCCGACGGGGCGGCACTCGCGCTGCCGGGCACGGTGACGAGCAGACCACCGGCCAGAGCGGCCGCGACGACGGCGGCGCTCAGGGCAACGGAACGCCGGGAGTGCTTGTGCTGGGGCCGGGACATGAATTCCTCTCCAGGACCTACGTACTGACTCAGGTATGACCTCGGCCGCGCCTGAAGGGTTGTGCGGGAACGAGAGGTTCTGGTGGTGACGGTCGACCAGAGTCACCAACTCTCAACCCCCGTTGCGGGCCGAGGTCGTCTGGCGTGGCAGCCATATCCGGCCGCTCGTCCCGCATCCCACGAGGGGGTCCGTGAGGCAGTGCGTCACGTAGAGGCGCACCGCTTCGTACATCCGGTAGTGGATCCGGCCGTCGACGTCGGCGCGGCTGATGTGGATCACCTGGCGGTAGAGCAGTTCGTCGAGGAGTTCCAGTGCCAGGTCTCTCGACGGTGCGATCCGGTGCAGTGCGTCGTCGGCGCTGAAGTCGTCGCTCAGACCGCCGAGTTGACGTAGCGCGGCCCGGACGGGCGCCGGCAGGGAGCCGTGGTGGGCCGCCACGCTCGCCTGCAGTGACAGGTCCCCGACCCGCAATACGGGAAGGCGGTCCCGTTCGAACAGCAGGCGGCCGGCCAGGTCGCGCGGTGAGCGGTGCGGGCGCGCGGAGAGCCACAGTCCCGCGATGTGCACGGCCAGCGGCAGTCCCGCGCAGGACCGCAGAATGCTCAGCGCGGCCGACCGGTCCCCGGCAACGCGGTCGGCGCCCACCAGGTCCTCCAGTACCGCCCGGGCACCCGACGGGCTCAAGGGACCGATGCGGTGCCCGAACTGCGCCGGAAGCGCGGGGAGTTCGCGGCGTGCGGCCACCAGTACGGCACTCCGGACGTCCTCCACCAGCAGCGGCCTGATCTGGGCCTCGCTGTCGGCGTTGTCGAGGACCACGAGGACGTGTCGTCTGCTGAGGACGTCCCGCAGTCGCGCTCCGGCCTCTTCGGGATTGTCGGCGGCGGGCGCGCCACCGAGCGAACGCAGGATGCGGCGGACGAGGGTGTCCGGTGTGAGCGGCGGGGAGGAGGCGGGATGCAGGTCGACGAAGACCTGTCCGTCGGGGAACTGGTCCCGTACCCCGTGCGCGGTCTGCAGGATCAGCGAGGTCTTGCCCGACCCGGGCGGCCCGACCACGATCACCGGTCGTGCGTGGTCGCGTTGCTCCCTCGTCGTGAGGAGGTGCTGCAGGGAGGCGATGAGCCGCTCCCTTTCGACGAGCCGGTGGCGCGGCGCGGCGGGAAGTTCCGCGGGCGGAAGGCGGGGCGGCGACACCGTGCGGGGGTCCGCGTGGGGCCTGCCCAGCAGCCGTTGGGCCGCGCCGGGCGGCAGCCCGAGTGCCTCCGCGAGCAGGAGCAGTGAATGTGCGCGAGGGCGTGAGGTGCGGCCGGTCTCGAGGTTGCGGATGGCCCGCACGCTGAGGCCGGAGCGCTCCGCGAGGTCCTCCTGCGTGAGGCAGGCAGCCTCGCGTGCGGTGACCAGTGCCGTCGCCGGCGTGTCCGACGTGAAGGTTTCCGTCACGACATGTCCATCTCGTTGTTCTGGCGGCTGTGTGCGGGAGGGCGGCGAGGACTGCGAACGTGCGCGCCGACGGACGTCGGAGAGGGGGGTCGTGCGTTCGGTGCGGTCGGGCTGCCGCCGGGCGGCGGTGTCGTACGGCCGCCGCGGACGAGGATCCGGCACGGTGAGGCGGGACCGGGGTCCTGCGGCCGGGGGCCCCTGGTGCGCGTGGGGGCGACGGGCCGGGTCCGCGACATGACGATCAGTGGGGTGGGAGGTCCGCCACGGCGTTCAGTCCGCCGGAGGCTTGAGGTTGACCACGAACTTGTAGCGGGAGCCGCGGTACACGGAGCGGACCCATTCCACCGGCGCGCCCTGGGCGTCCTGCGAGTGGCGGCACAGGAGGAGCACGGGGTGGCCGACCTCCGTGGCGAGGAGCGCGGCGTCGCGAGGCGTGGCCAGGGACGTCTCGATGGCCTCCTCGGCCTCGGCGAGGTGCACGCCGTAGACCTCGGCGAGGGCGGCGTACAACGAGGTGTACATGGCCAACGACGCCGGCAGGGCGGGGAATCGCCGGGCGGAGAGGTGGGTGGTCTCGATCGCCATGGGTTCGCCGCTGGCCAGCCGCAGCCGTTCGATGCGCAGCACGTCGGCGCCGACATCGATGTCAAGCAGCTGGGCCAGTCTCTCGTCGGCCTCGATGTGGCGGATGTCCAGGGTCCGGGACGCGGGGGCGAGTCCCTGGGCGTGCATGTCCTCGGTGTGGGAGGTGAGTTGCAGGGTGCGGGAGAGTTTGGGCCGCGCGACGAACGTGCCCTTTCCCTGCATGCGGTCCAGGCGGCCTTCGCCCACGAGTTCCTGCAGGGCGCGTCGGATCGTGGTGCGTGAGGTGTCCAGTTCGAGGGCGAGTAATCGTTCGGCCGGCATGCGCGCGCCGGGCATCCGCGACTCCGTCATCTGCAGGACCCGCTGCTTGATGCGGTAGTACTTCGGCACTCGCGCGCTGCGACCGGGCACCCGCGTGTTGTCGTGGGCGCTGCTGACGTCGGTGGTCATGGCCTGCCTTCCCGGCTGTGTCGCCGGGTTCCCGTTATAGCCCCGCACCCGCCCTTTGGTCTAGTCCAAAGGGGGCGTGTCGCACGGGCCCATTGCGCGTCGCCCCGGCCCGGATATGCGGTGCCGGCCACGTCGGGCCGCCCAACCGCGGTTTGCCGGGCCCGTCTTGACGCCTCCAAAAGTCTAGGCCAAGCTCCCCCAGGCAGGTCTGTACCAGTAAGCGGGCGGTCACGCCTTGTGCGGCGGCACCGTGCGGTGACCGCCGTCGTGGACGTGCGCCGGCGCCCGTCCCGAGAGGAAGGAGGTCGTGCGACGCGGCGTGCATCGCGGCGCACACATGCTGTTCGCGCGGCCTGCCCCGATCCCCTGCCGCCCTGCTCGACCGACTCACCGACGGCCTGCCCGACGGCGCCGAAAGGGACAACGCCCAGATGACAACGTTCGCGACCCGCAACGACACCCTCACCCGTGACGCCCTCGCGGTACTGCAGCCGGGGTTCGCCGGCACGACCGCACCGGACTGGGTGCGGCGCCGCGTCGGCGAAGGACTGGCCTCGGTCGCCCTGTTCGGCCGCAACGTCGCCACATACGAGCAAGTCGCCGACCTCACCTCTCGGTTGCGGGCCGAACGGGACGACCTGCTGGTCGCCATCGACGAGGAGAGCGGCGACGTCACGCGACTCGACGTCCGCACGGGTTCCGCGTTCCCCGGCAACCACGCCCTGGGCGCCGTCGACGACCCCGACCTGACCCGTCGCGTCGCCCGCGAGCTGGGGCGCCGCCTCGCCGAATGCGGCGTCGATTTCGACTGGGCGCCCTCCGCGGACGTCAACGCCAACCCCGACAACCCGGTCATCGGCGTACGCTCCTTCGGCGCGGACACCGACCTGGTGGCCCGGCACACCGCCGCCTACGTCACCGGCCTGCAGTCCACCGGCGTCGCCGCCTGCACCAAGCACTTCCCCGGTCACGGCGACACCAACGTCGACTCCCACCACGCGGTGCCGCGCATCGACGTCGACACCGACACGCTGTACAGCCGTGAACTGGTGCCGTTCCGCGCGGCCATCGAGGCCGGCACCCGCGCCGTCATGAGCGCGCACATCCTCGTCCCGGCCCTGGACCCGGACCGCCCGGGGACTCTCTCCCGCCGCGTCCTCACCGACCTGCTGCGCGGCGAACTCGGCTACGACGGCCTGATCGTCACGGACGGCATGGAGATGCGCGCGATCTCGGAGGCGTACGGCCTGGAGCACGGCGTGGTGCTCGCGATAGCGGCGGGCGCCGACGCGATCTGTGTGGGCGGTGGACTGTGCGACGAGGGCACGGTGCTGAGGCTCCGGGACTCGCTGGTCGCCGCCGTCCGCTCCGGCGAACTCCCGGAGGAGCGGCTGGCCGACGCCGCCGCCCGGGTGCGGAGCCTGGCGCGGTGGACGTCCGAGGCACGGCGGGGCGGAGCGGCGCCGGTGGCGGCCGACCCGGAGATCGGACTCGTGGCGGCGCGCCGTGCGCTGACCGTGCGCGGCGCGGGGGCCGCCTCTCCGGTCGAGGAACCCATGTACGTGGCGACGCTCAGCCCGGCCGCGAACATCGCCGTCGGGGACGCGACGCCATGGGGCGTGGGCCCCGAACTGGAGCGTCTGCTGCCGGGCACCGCGAGCGGGTCCTTCACCGGCTGCGACGCGGGTGCGGCGGCACTGGCGGCAGCGGGCGGCCGCCGCATCGTGGCGGTGGTCCGCGACGAACACCGGCACGAGTGGATGCGGGCGGCCCTGGACGCCCTTCTCACCGCTCGCCCCGACACGATCGTGGTGGAGATGGGCGTCCCGCAGGCCCCGCCGCGAGGCGCCGTACACCTCGCCACGTACGGAGCCGCCCGCGTCTGCGGCGTGGCCGCGGCGGAGCGGATCGTCACGGGCTGACGTGGGCGGCGCGGGTGGACGTAAGCGGTGCGAGGGGCGCCGGCCGCGCTGCGCGGTGATGGCCGTCGCAGGCTGACGTACGGCACCGGGGCCGTCACGCACTGACATCGGTGGGCCCCGACCACCGGCAGTTGAGCGGCACTTGGCGGCAGTTTCAGCGGCAACGGGTTGACCCTGTCCAGTGGTCCAGGCCAATTTGAGGGAGCCTCAGTGCCTCAGTCCGACGCCCGGAAAGCGACTGAGAGCCGGCCACTCGGCCCCTGAACTGCTCTCGCCCCTGGAGTGATCGCATGTCGACACCCGCCCCCTACCTGTACCGAGCCGCATCCGAACGCCCCTATTTCAGCGCGGACGCCGAGACCTACCTCGCTCCGACGCCGCTGCGAGATCTCACCACCTCGCGTCCGTTACGTGTGCTGTCCCAGGACGACCTGGCGTTCTGGCAGACCTACGGCTATGTCGTCGTCCGCGACGCCATCTCGCCCGGTGCGGCCAAGAGCCTCCTCGAGTTCACCTGGGAGTTCCAGGGCCTCGACCCGGACCGTCCCGAAACCTGGTACCAGGAACGTGAGTTCCGCTCGGACCTGGACCGCGACCTGCACGTGTACGGCTTCGTCGAGGCGTACCACCACCAGCTCCTCTGGGACAGCCGGCAGACGGAGCGCGTCCACGACGCCTTCGCCGACGTGTGGGACTGCGAGGAGCTGTGGGTCACGCTGGACCGGCTCAACCTCAACCCGCCCAACCGGGGCAGCCGTTCACGCTCCCTCATCGAGGCCACCGACGAGGGCTTCGACATCGAGCTGCACTGGGACGTCGACACCACGCTCAGCGTGCTGCCGCAGCGGGTGCAGGGCATCATCGCCCTCAACGACACCCAGCCGGAACTCGGCGGCTTCCAGTGCGCGCCCGATCTCTTCCGGCGCTTCGAGGAGTGGAAGCTCACCCAGCCGGCCGACCGCGACCCCATCCGGCCCGCGCTCGACCGCGCGGAGTTCCCCGTGGTGCGCCCGGACCTGCAGGCCGGCGATCTGTTGATCTTCAACGGACTGCTGGCCCACGGCGTGGCGCCCAACCTCTCCGACAGCGGTGTCCGCGCGGTCCAGTACCTGTCGATGATGCCCGCGCTCACCGAACACGAGCAACTGCGCGCCTCCCGCGTCGAGTCCTGGCGGACGCTCAGCACCCCCGACTGGAACGGGACCCTGCTCGGCGACGCGACCCTGCACGAATCACTCAGGTACGGGCCCGCCACGCTCAACGACCTGGGCAGGAAACTCCTGGGACTGGATCCCTGGAGCGTCCGGGAGAGCGGCCGGTGAACCGGGAGTCCGGCACCGACCGCGTCTGCCTGGCCCTTCCCACGAACAGGCCGTGCTCCGCCACCCTGGCCGCGGTCGCCGAGGAGGCGGCGTACGCGACCCGACACTTCGGCGTCGAGGTCCACCTCCTCGTCCTCGACTCCTCGGACGCGGGCACACGATCCGAACACGCCCGTGTGCTCCAGGGGTTGCCCGCCACGCCGAACGTCGTCGTGCACCATTTCGACGAGGATCGCCAACGGGACATCCTCCGAGACGTGATCCGGAAGGCGGGCCACGCCGAGCCCGATCCGCTCCTCGGACTCCTGCTGCCGGACGCCGTCTCCTACGGATCCTGCACGAACCGCGCGTTCCTGATCGCCGCCGCCCTCGGCTGCCGGTCCGTGCACCGCAGGGACTCCGACAGCGCCTACCAAGTCCTCGACGGCGAACCGGTGTTCCCCATTCACCACGAGCTCGCGTCGCTCGGCAGGCGCGCCACCGAGGCGGCGGCACAGGTCACCGAAACGGACCTCGACCCCGCGCACGCCCATCGCCCGGTGTCCATGGTCGGCTCCTCCTTCGTCGGTGAACTGTCCGTGGACATCGACGAGATCCGGCGCCTCGACGAGGGCATCTACCACGACGTCGTGAGCCTGTGGGCGCCCGGCGACTGGTCCAACGAGCAGAAGCGGCAGCTCGTGGAGGAGTCCTTCAAGGGCGCCGGCACCGCCCGCTTCACCCGGGACCACTCGGTGCTGACCCTGGTCGACCCCATGCGGGTGGACATGTGCAACATCAGCTTCGCCCACGAGGTGTACGAGCGGATGCCGCTGCCGCCGGCGACCGACACCATCGGCAGCGACTACTTCCTCATCCACCTGGTTCACGACGCCGCTCTGCCCGGTGTGCTGCACAACCGCGACATCGAGAACTTCTACACCCCGCAGCGACGCACCGACGCCGGGTTCACGGCCTACCAGACCCGGTTCGTGAAGTTCCTGCTGTCGATGCTCTACTTCAACTTCGTCTACGACCGGATGGCCACGGCGGGCCCCGCCCTGCTCGACGACCGGCAGCGGGTCCGAACCGACACCGTCGTCGGCCTCCTACGCGCCAGTACGGGCCTGGACCGCACCGAGAACCTGTGGCGACTGGAACGCGTCGGCATCGCATACCGCAAACTCGGCGGCAGATACGAGGCTTTCGCGGACCGGCTGACCTCGCAACGCGAACGGCTCCTGGACGAGGCCCGGAGCGACATCGAGGACTTCGCCCTGCTGATCGAGGCCTGGACCCCGCTGATGCGCGCGGCCCGGGACCACGTGATCGGGAGCGCGAGCGCGTGAGCACGGACATGGACACGCTCCTGTCGGCAGCGCTCACGGCCGCCCCGTCGGACCGCGTCGTCTTCGATCTCACCGGCATCGAGGGCCAGTACGAGCGGCTGCTGCGCGAACTGCCGGGCATCGACGTCCGCTTCGCGATGAAAGCCTGTCCCGTCGACGAGGTCCTCACGTGCCTCGCGGACCGGGGCGCCGGGTTCGACGCGGCGAGCCCCACCGAGATCAGACAGGCGCTGCGCACCGGGGTGCCCGCGGAACGCGTCCACTACGGCAACACGGTCAAGTCCGACGCCACCATCGCCGAAGCCCACCGGCTCGGCGTACGGACCTTCGCCACCGACAGCGTCCAGGACGTGGCGGCGATCGCGGCCCACGCACCCGGCTCCCGCGTGTTCTGCCGCCTCGAAACCAGCGGGGACGGAGCGCTGTGGGGCCTGAGCCGCAAGTTCGGCTGCTCGCCGGACGACGCGGTGCGCGTGCTGGTCGCTGCGCGGGCCGCCGGCCTGACCCCGGCCGGGCTGTCTGTCCACGTCGGTTCGCAGCAGATGACCTGCGAGGCCTGGCGGCAGGCCCTCGACTCCCTCGCCGACACACTCGTCGCCCTGCGCGGGCAGGGGATCACGCCGGACCACGTCAACCTCGGCGGCGGCCTGCCCGCCTCGGGTTACCTCGACCGGTACGGCGCACGGCTCGAACCCCCGCTGGACAAGATGTTCGCCGTCATCCGCGACGGAATGGAACAGTTGCGGGCCGTCAACCGCGCACCGCTGGACTTCGTCATGGAACCGGGCCGCCACCTGGTGGCCGATCACGGCGCGATCCGGGCGCACGTGTACCGGCTCACCTCGCGCCGACAGCCCGACGGCGAACGCGCCCACTGGCTGTATCTGAGCAGCGGCAAGTTCAACGGCCTGTACGAAATGGACCAGTTGAGCTACCGGCTCGTCTTCCCCGGCCACTCGGGCGGCAGACAGGTGAGCGCGGTCGTGGCGGGTCCCACGTGCGACAGCGACGACGCGTACGGGTCCGGACATCGTCCCGTACCCGTGCCCGAGGCCCTCGCCTCCGGCGACCCCGTCTGGATCCTGTCCGCCGGCGCCTACGCCACCAGCTACATGACCCAGGGCTTCAACGGCTTCGGCCCGCTGCCGTACACGTGCGTCCGAGACACCGTCTCCCCCGCGGAGACCGCCATGGCGAGGGGGAACTAGGTGGGCCGCGACCTGCGCATCCGCCCCATACGTGACAGTGACTGGCCGGAGATCGCCGCCCTCGAAGCCGTTGCCTACGCGGGCACTTCACTCGCCGAGGGACGCGCGGTGCTGCGGTCCCGTGGGCAGGCGTCCCCGGCCACCTGCTTCGTCCTGGACGTCGGCGAACGCGTCACGGGCTACGTCCTCGCCCTGCCGTACCCGATGTTCCGCTCCCCCGACCTGGCCCGCGCCGAGCAGCCCGCCGTCCACTCGCGCAACCTGCACCTGCACGACATGGTCGTCGCGCCCGACCAGCGCGGCAGAGGACTCGGCAGCACACTGCTGCACCATCTCACCCGCACGGCCGGGTCCGCGTACGCACACCTCTCCCTGATCGCCGTCGAAGGCAAGGCGACGTTCTGGGCGTCCCGCGGGTTCCGCGTCCACGAGGGGATCGCGGTCCCACCCGACTACGGCGACAACGCCGTGTACATGTCCCGGGCGCTGCCCGCGGGCCGCAGCACCGGTTCGAGAGAGGTGGACGTTTTCCCATGCCCCGTGTCCTGGACGACTTCCGGCGCGCGCAGTTGGCCATCGCCGCCCTGTTCTGCTTCCTCGGCTTCCAGTACGCCACCTGGGCCTCCAGGCTGCCCGCCCTCAAAACGAGGCTGGGCCTGAACGAGACCGAGGTGGGTCTGCTCCTGATGGCGTGCGGCGCGGGAGCGGCGGCGTCCTTCCCCCTCGTCGCGTACCTGATGAAGCGGTTGGGATCCAGATCCCTGTCTCTCCTGTCCGCGCTGGGTCTGGTGGTCATCCTGCTGGGGTTGTCCGCGGCGCCGAACTATCCCGTGGCCCTGCTGATCATCTGCGCCGACGGTGTGGCCGTCGCCTGCCTCAACGTCGCCATGAACGCGCAGGGTGCCGCGCTGGAGGCCGCCCATCACCGCACGGCGATGACGCAGCTGCACGCGACGTTCAGCGGCGGGTCGTTCGCCGCGGCCCTCGTGGCATCGGGCATGAACACGGTGACGTCGGCCGTCGCCTGGCACTTCGCGACCGCGGCCGTCCTGCTCCTCCTTCTGCTCGCCTACGCCAGACCGCGCCTGCTGGCCGACCGGCAGCAACAGCCGGCCCCCGCCGAGCGGAAGGACGACGGCCGTCGCCGCAGGCTGACCCTGGCCTCGCGGGTCACCTTGTGGCTGGGCTGCGCCATGGTGTTCGGCACGGTCACCGAAGGAGCCATGAACGACTGGTCGGCGCTCTACATGAGGGACATCGCCCACGCACCGGACCGCCTCGCCCCCCTGGGCATCGCGGTGGTCTCGGTCATGATGGTGGTGGCTCGCCTCCTCGGCGATGGGTGGCGCAGCCGCTGGGGCGACGCCCGTGTCGTCCGGGTGGGCAGCGCGGTGGCCGGCACGGGACTGGCTCTGGCGCTGCTGGCGGGCGGCGTGGTGCCCGCGCTCATCGGGTTCGCCTGCGTGGGCCTCGGCATCGCGGCCGTGACCCCCTGCCTCTACGTCGCCGCGGCGGCTCAGGGCTCCGACGCGCTCGCCCTGGTCGCCACCATGGGCACCATCGGCCTCCTGGCCGGTCCGGCCGTCATCGGCTTCGTGGCCGGCGCCGGCAGCCTGAGCTGGGGCATGGCCGTCGTGGCCGGGTCCGCGGTCCTCGTGTCGATCTGCACCACGCGCATCCGCTGGAACACCGCGCAGGAGGCCGTCACTTCATGACCCGCCACGACGCGCCCCCGCGGAGGTGCTCGGGCGCGTCGCGTGCCCTGCGTTCGTGCTGTCAGTGGTGGCCCGTACCGTGACGGCATGGGCTGTGACGTGCACATCCCCCGGCATCCGTGGTGGGACGAAGAGGGCGAGCCGATCACCACGCAGGAGTGGGAGGCGGTGGTCGCGGCCGACGCCGCACTGGAGATGGTCCAGGTCGCCCGGGCTGCTCCGCGCGGCCAGGACGTGGTGGTGGAGTACCGCGACAAGTGGCTCGCGCAGATGGCCACCCATCCACAACCGGACACCCACGGGGCCTGGTTGGACTGGCGCAACGGTCGCGTCGTGGTGAAGAACCCGGACGAGATCCTGATCCGGAAGATGCTGGAGATCGCGGCGACACCGGGAGCGCGCGGACAGGGTGACGACGGTGAGTACTACGACGCGTAGATCCCGTCGGACACCGCTGAGCGCGGATGGCCTTCTGCGAGACCGGCCGGGTGGGGGCACGCCGGGCCGGTCGCCCGCCACCGCCAGGCGCGGCCCGCCGAGCGCTTGCGGCGGGAGTCCGACGAACCCCGCACGGCTCAGCGCCGCGCCCGGTTGCCTAGGATCCGCGTATGAACGCACAGCAGCAGTCGGCGCCCGGCGCCTACCTGGCCTTCGTGCAGGGCCGATTGGCCGAGGACGGATGCGCCACGCGGTGGGAGGACTGGGCCGGGGTGCCCGTGCTCGTAGGGCGGCGGGCCGAGTTCAGGATGAGCTGGATGGCGACGAGACTGCATCTTTTCACCGTGGCCGCGGCCGTGCCGGAGATCACCGTGCCCGTCGTCTCGACCTTCACCCACCAGGTGATGAAGTACGCCAAGGACACCAAGGGAGGACTGCCCGTCGGCCTGCAGAACGGCGTCGGTGCCTTCCCCCTGCTGGTCAGCGACCGGGTCGACCCGGCAGCCGTGCAGTGGGCGGAGGCGCGGCAGCGGGTCGAGTTCGCCTGTATGACACGGCCCGTCGTGGTCGACAGTTCCCGCCAGTACGTGGCGATGTACCGCGGCAAGCCGACCCTCGGCCGCGTCTACGCCTCGTATTTCATCGAGAAGGGCACGCGGTACTTCTACGGCCGGTGAGTCGTCGGCGCGGTCAGGCCCGGTGGCCCAGCACGTTCACCACCCGCCCGTTCGGATCACGGACGAAGAACCGTCGTACGCCCCACTCCTCGTCCCGCAGGTCTCGCGGGACGTTTGCGTCCGAGGCGAGCACCTGCGCGTACACGGCCTCGACGTCCTCGACCTCCACGCTCAGGTCGGGGACGACGGGCGCGGTGCGGTCCTGGTGGTCGAGGTGGCAGCGGGCGGTCAGGCGTCAGGGTCGACTTCGGGGTGCGTGAACCGCACGGGCTTGCCCAGCGACCGGGCGTAGGCGATTTCGGCTCGGGTGCTGTCTCCGATGTAGTCGCCGACCACGAGCACCTCATCAGCGAGCCGGATCTTCGCCCGGTGCAGGTCGTCGAGTCGAAACTTCAGCGCCTCGGCCTCGACAGGATCGGACCGGAGTTCGTGCGGCGACTTCATGTCACAGCCCGGTTTGACGACAATCCTTCCGGCTTTGGTCTCCCGCAGATCGGCCTCGTTCATCTCGGTCATGAAGCGGGTGGAGCCGCAGATCACGACGATACGTGGGAGGCTCAACAGCTTCTTCGCGTCGGCGAGCTTCTCCTCGGGGGTGAGCAGTTGCGGGTATGACACGGGTTCCTCCGGTGGTGTCGTCCGTTCTGATAGCCCGGGTCATGTAAACGCATTTTCGCGCTGACCGCCGCGATCCGGCACAACGACGCCACCGGACAACCCGTCCTACGGTCACTGATCGCCTACGGTCACTGACCCCTTGGAACAGATCATCTGGCGCCGTTCCTCTCGCCGACGACGGTTCGGCTGCGAAGGCCCGGGTCCGTCTGCCTCGACGACGTCCGGTGCGCCGCTCTTTCGACTCCCTTTGCCGGACCGGCAACAGGAGTGGCAGACCCGGGATGCCGTGAGCGACGGTGGGGCCGTGACCGACAACATGGCAGCGAACACCTCCGCGTCCGACATCCCCGAGCCTGCCGACGGATACGTCGGAGACCCCGCGGTGCGGGCGGAGTGGGACAACCGGTACGCCGACCGACAACAGTTGTGGAGTGGTGAGCCCAACGGTGCGCTCGTGGCCGAGGTCGCCGGGCTCACGCCCGGACGGGTGCTCGACGTCGGCTGCGGCGAGGGCGCGGACGCGGTCTGGCTCGCGAGCCGCGGCTGGGATGTGACCGCGCTCGAGGTCTCGGGCGTGGCGCTGGAGCGGGCGGCCGGACACGCGCGGGACTCCGGGCTCGCTGTGCGCTGGGTACACGCCGCACTCACCGAGGCGGGGCTCCCGCCGGGCTCCTTCGATCTGGTCTCCGCGCAGTACCCGGCCCTGCTGCGCACCCCCGACGCCGCGGCCGAGCGAGCGCTGCTCGCCGCCGTCGCGCCCGGAGGCGTGCTGCTGCTCGTACACCACGCGGGCATGGACACCCAGCATGCGCACGACAGCGAATTCGACCCGGCTGACTACGTCTGGCCCTCGATGGTCGCCGCTCTCCTCGACGAGGACTGGGTGACGGAGGTGCACGAGCAACGACCGCGCGTGGCACCCGACGGTGGCGCCGGCGCGCACCATGCCGACGACCTCGTGCTGCGCGTGCGCCGACTGCGCTGAGACCTCTCGGCTCGCGGCGAACCCGCGGCCCGGCGGACACGTCTCCACCGGGCCGGCGGAAGGCCACTCCCCCAGAGCCGACGGCTCATCAAGCGTTCATCCGTGACGGGCCGACCCGTGCGACAGGTCAGGCCACGGAAACGGCGACGTCCCTGCATCTCGCGAAGCTGCCGCCACCGCCATCTCAGCTATTGCTTCACCTATCGATACTCGATAGATTTCCATCGTGATTCGATGGAAGGACGGGTGATGGGGAAACTGACCGTGCGCGCGCTGCGCGCCGTGCTCGTGATGGTGCTCGCCGGCACCGTGTGCGTACAGGCATTGATGGTGTGGACGCTGGTCAGCGGGAGCGACCCGGAGGACGGGACGCTCCCGCTGACCGCGCTGCGCGTGACCACGATCCTTGGCATGGTGTCGGTCCAGGTCGCCCTGGTCTGCGTAGGGCGGCTGGTGACGATGGTGCGACGCGGAACCGTGTTCTCCCACGCCGCCTTCCGGTACGTGGACGGCGTGATCGGCGCGATCGTGGCAGCCGCCCTCGTGTGGTTCGCGGTCACGGTGATCAACGCGCCGGGCCAGCGGGACGACCCGGGTGTCACCGTGATCATGGGCGGGGTCGGCGTGGCCATCCTGGGGGTCGCCCTCATCGTGCTCGTGCTGCGGATGCTGCTCGCCCAAGCCGTCGCACGCGACGTCGAAGCCGCGCAGATGCAGGCCGAGCTCGACGAGGTGATCTGATGCCGATCGCCGTGGACATCGACGTGATGCTGGCCAAGCGGAAGATGTCCGTGGGCGAACTCGCGGACCGCGTGGGCATCACCCCCGCCAACCTGGCGGTACTCAAGAACGGCCGCGCCAAGGCGGTGCGCTTCGCGACGCTCGCCGCGCTCTGCGAGGTGCTCGCGTGCCAGCCGGGCGACCTGCTGCGCTGGGAGGCCGAGGACGCACAGGCGAACGACGCTCCCTTCGAGGACCACGGAGTTCTCGACGCCCCGTGATCGGAGTGGAAGACCGCGCCTGCCGACGCGTCGACCCCGGTACGACCCCGCACGAGGCCGGGCCCTCGGTGCCACAACTCCGTTGCCTGCAAAGGCACTTGAGCCGAGATACGGTCAGCTTCCGACCTGCGGGTGATCAAAGTGCGGCACTCCTCCGCACGTTCCGGAGCTCCTTGCGTCAGGTTCAAAGGGCGTCACTCGGACGAGCTACTCCGTCCCTACGGTTGGCGACACGAGCGGGGCCGAAGGAGTCGGGTCCCGTGCAACCGGCAGAAGCCGCAGGAGGACCGCCGTGACGAATGTGGAAATCTCCCTCAAGGAAACGATGACCGTGGTGGAAGGGGCACTGGGCGCGGCCGTCGTCGACTACACCAGCGGTATGGCGCTCGGGACGATGGGCGGTGGCAAGGACCTCGACCTGGTCGTCGCCGCGGCGGGCAACACCGACGTGATCCGCGCCAAGGTCCGCACGATGGAGCACCTGGGGCTGAAGGGAGAGATCGAGGACATCGTGATCACCCTGGGGACCCAGTACCACCTCATCCGGCTAGTGCAGGGACGACACGGCAGCGGTTTGTTCATCTACCTCGTCCTGGACCGGGGCCGCTCCAACCTCGCCATGGCTCGTCACCAGCTCAAGCGGATCGAGACGGACCTCGATCTGTGACCGATTCCGTGACGTACGGCTTCCCATGCCCGTGAATTGAAGATTTCTTCATCTCGCCACATACACATCAGTGCATCATCGAGGCATGCGGAGCCCACAGTCGCCAGGATCGTGCCAGACACGGGATCCCGACAGCGGTAAGGAGCGAGCGGTTGAGCGTGCAGGTCCCCCTCTACCAGGCAAAGGCCGAGTTCTTCCGCATGCTGGGGCACCCGGTGCGCATCAGGGTCCTTGAGCTGCTGCAGAGCGGGCCCGTCGCCGTGCGGGACCTGCTCACCGAGATCGAGATCGAACCGTCCAGCCTGTCTCAGCAGCTGGCCGTGTTGCGCCGTTCCGGGATCGTGGTGTCGATCCGGGACGGATCAACGGTCAGTTACGCGCTGGCCGGTGGCGACGTCGCCGAACTGCTCCGCGCGGCCCGTCGGATCCTGACCGAACTGATCGCCGGGCAGCATGAGTTGCTGGCCGAACTGCGACACTCGGAACCGCCTGTGCCGGCACCCCCGCTGCCCTGACCACACTCACCCGCGCGCGCCCGGTCGCCGCTGTCGTACGGCGTCCGGGCCCGCGTGCAGGGCAGGGGCGGCTGGGGGCTCATGTGGTCGTCCACCAAGGCGTGTTCGGGGAGGAGGAGGGACGGCCGCCAGGCTGACATGCCCGGGCGGCGGAGCCCGTCACTCGTCTTCCACGCCCCGCAAGGGCGTCCGGTGCGGCCCCAGTTGCCGTAGGACGTCGCCGAGTTGGGCGGTGGTGAGGACGGGGCCCGGAAGGGGAGCCGGCGCCGGGCGCAGGCCGTCCAGGAGCAGGGCGAGGGGGCGGTGCCAGGCGTCCGGCGTGGTCGCGGTCGTCAGGGCCGGGACGGCGCGGCCCAGAGCGGCCAGCGCGAACAGGACGTCCTCGGTGGTGACGTCCGCCCGGATCGCGCCCTCCTCCCGCCCGCGCTCCAGCAGGAGTTCCATCGTCCGCCGGTTGTGCGCGTGCACGGCGTCCAGCGCCTCGACGCCCTGGACGTGCGTGGTCATGAGGTCGTTGGTGCCGCGGTCGGCGGCGAGCGTGCCGAAGACGGCCTGGAGATAGTCGTTCAGTCCCGTCCAGGCGTCCGAGGCGGCCCGGGCCCGTTCGCCCGCCTCCGTCGTACCGGTCAGTTGGTCGCGGAAGACCGCGTCGACGAGCACGGCGCGCGTGGGGAAGTGCCGGTAGAGCGTCGCGTTGCCCACGCCCGCCCTGCGGGCGATCACGTCCAGCGGCGCCTGCAGCCCCTGCTCGGTGAACACCTCATGGGCCGCCTCCACCAGGAGCTGCCGGTTGCGGCGCGCATCGCGTCGTCGCGGGGCCGTTGCATCGCCTGCGCCGACGGTCATCGTCATCCTCCGGAGGAAGTGGGGAGTCGTCCCCGGTGCTGATGATATCGTCGGCACATGAAGTGGGGACCACTCCCCATTTCTGCGCGGGTGGTCCCCACGGGGGAGGGACCACCCCCGGCCTCGTTCGTTCGTGCGCTCGGGAGGGCATGGCGTGAGCGTAAGCAGCAGCGGAACCGCACTCGTACTCGGCGGCGGGGGTCCGGTCGGCGGCGCATGGCTGACCGGAGTGCTCGCCGGCCTCACGGGCGCGGGCATCGACCTCGACCGGGCCGACGTGGTCATCGGCACGTCGGGCGGCGCGATCTTCGGCTCTCGGCTGGCCTGCGGCCAGCCTCCCCGCGAGCTGTACGAACGCCAGCTCGCCGGCGACGACCGCATCGATCTGAACGTCACCACCGCACAGACGCTCCGCTTCCTCTGGGCGGCCCTCGGTTCCAGCGACCCCGAGCGCTCCGTGAGGCGCCTCGGCCGCGCCGCCCTGGCGGCGCGCACCGGACCCACGTCCGAGATGTACGACGCCGTACGGACCCTGCTGTGCGGGGCGACGGACTGGCCCGCGCGGGCCCTGCGGATCACCTCGGTGGACGCGGTGAGCGGCGAGGTGGGGACATTCGACGCGGGCACGAAGGCCGGCCTCGTCGACGCGGTCGCCGCGAGCTGTGCGGTGCCCCTGGTGTGGCCGCCCGTCGCACTCGACGGCCGGCGCTGGATCGACGGCGGCAGCCGCTCCACCGCCAACCTCCAGTTGGCCCGCGGATACGGCCGGGTGCTGGCCGTCGTCCCCCTCCCGAACGCCGTCGGCCCACACCCCAGCGCCCAGCGGCAGGCGGCCGAACTGGTCGCCGGCGGCACCGCCGTCGCCCTGCTGTGCCCCGACCGCAACGGCCGCCGCGCCATGGGCCGCGACATGACGGCGAACGCCCGCGTCCCCGCCGCCGCCCGCGCCGGATACGCCCGGGGTACGGCGCTGGCAGCAGGTGTGGCGGACGTATGGCACGGCTGACACGGATTGCCCGCGACCGTGAACTCCCCATCGGCGAACCCTCGATGGTTCTGCCTCGCGTACCGGAGCGGCACCGCCCGCTTCCGTTGGGGTGAAGAACGCGATGACTCGCTGCGCTCCCCGCTTCAACGCGTCATGGTTTCTCTGAGCCCATCGGGGACGAAGGGAGCAGGGGTGTGCATGTGAGGCGTATCGGAGCAATCCTGAGCGCTGCCGCGCTCACGATGCTGGCCATTCCGGCGACCGCTCACGCCGCAGCGGTCGCCTGCGGCGGCGGTGTGTCGACCGGCCGGGTGGCCGTCAACGGCTGCATCAGTGCCCAGCACGGAAAAGAGGGCCGCGTCCACACTCGGGAGATCACGGCCTACATCAAGGCGCGGAACACGGGGCCGAGGGCGGCGAACATCTCCTACGAGGCCTTCTTCAGAGTCGTCGACGGTGGCCACTGGGTGAAGTTGGGCAGCGGTCGCACCTATGTCCCGGCAGGTGGAACCGTCGAACCCACAGAGGTGGGAAGTTCCACCCGGGTGTGCGGGCCCGTGAAGGTCGAGATTCGCGTACACGCCCGGGCCGACCGGGCCGCCTGGAGCGGGTGGTCCACCGCCGGCACGGCGCAGTGCCACACCTGAGCGGCCACACTGCGACCGCTCCACGGCACAGGCACCTCCTCCGCCAGGACGTGTGCCGGTAGCACGCGGGCCACCCCTGATCCGGTGTCTCAAGCACCGGTGACACGTCGCTGCTCTCATGCGGGTGTCCAGCCGGTACGCGTCGCCCGTCGGTCACGCCGGGGACACAGACGTCATCGGGCCGCTGGTGGAGGCACCGCCCGCCGTGGGGCGGTACCTCCACCGCGCGGTCAGTTCACGAACTCGTGTACTCCCGGCGGCGCGAGGAACACGGCGCATCCGTCCTCGGTTCGCTGGAGGTTCGCCGCCCCGTGTGTCACGCGGTCGGCATCGCGTCGCAGGGGGATCCACACTTCGGCGGTGGTGTTCGCGGGAACGCCGAGGGTGAGACTGAATTTCTCGCCGTCCAGCGTCCAGCGGGTGGAGATGGGTCCGCGCACCGAGTCCAGCCGTGCGTGTACCCGCTTGAGGCTGCCACCGGGCCGCGGGCGGACGCGGACCGTGCGGTAGCCGGGCTCGGCGGGTGCGATGCCCGCGATGTTGGCGTACATCCATTCACCCACCGATCCGTAGGCGTAATGGTTGAACGAGTTCATGCCCGCGTCCTGGAAGGAACCGTCGGGACGGATGGAGTCCCAGCGTTCCCACATCGTTGTGGAGCCACGGTCGATCTGGTAGCCCCAGCTGGGGAACGAGCGTTGCTCCAGCAGTCGGTAGGCGACGTCGACATGGCCCGTGTCCGTGAGCACGGGAAGCAGGCGCGGGGTGCCGAGGAATCCCGTGGACAGATGCCAGTCCTTGGCCCGGATCAGCGAGACCAGCCGGTTCGCGGCCGGCTCCCGGTCCGCTTCGGCCAGCAGGTCCATGGACAGGGCCAGGACGTACGCGGTCTGCGTATCGCCCTTGACCATCGCGTTCTTGTCCACGTAAGCGGCGCGGAAGGCGTCCCGGACCGCCCGGAACAGCGCGGTGTACGGTGCGCTGTCCTTGCCCAGTGCCTGCGCGGTCCGCGCCACCAGGTCCACCGCGTGGGCGAAGTAGGCGGTCGCGATGACGTCCTTGGGTGTCTCGTCCTGAACGTTCAGCCAGTCGCCGTAGCCCTCCTCGGGGCGGAGGTAGCCGGAGCTGTGGGCCTTGAGGTAGTCGACCCACTTCAGCATCGACGGCCACGACTCCTCCAGCACCCGCGTGTCGCCGTACGCCTGGTAGAGCGCCCATGGCACGGTGACTCCGGCATCTCCCCAGCCGGCGCTGCCGGCCCCCGTGATCTGCGGGTTGGGCGCCACGTCGGGGAAGGCCCCTTCGCCAGTCTGGCCCTCCCGCAGGTCGTGCAGCCACTTCGTCAGGAAGCGCGCCGACTCCATGGTGTAGGTGGCGGTCGGCGCGAACACGTTGATGTCGCCGGTCCAGCCGAGCCGTTCGTCGCGCGCGGGCGTGTCCGTCGGTACGGAGAGGAAGTTGCCGCGCTGGCCCCAGGTGATGTTGCTGTGCAGCTGGTTGAGCATGGGTACGTCGGTGTCGAACTCCATGGTGAACGGAGCCGCGGTGTGCACGACGAGTCCCTTCACCGCGCTGAGGGGCGGCCTGCTGTCGCAGCCGGTCACCTCCACGTAGCGGAAACCGTGGAAGGTGAAGCGCGGTTGGACGATCTCCTGCCCCGCGCCCTTGCAGACGTAGGTGTCGGTGGCGCGGGCCGTGCGCAGATTGGCGGTGTAGAGCGTCCCGTCGGGGTTGAGTACCTCGGCGTGACGCAGGCGGACGGTGGTCCCCGCCGCTCCGGAGACGGCGAGCCGGACGGTGCCGACCATGTTCTGACCGAAGTCGTAGACGTAGACGCCCGGTTGGGGCTCGGTCACCTTGCGCGCGGACAGCGTCTGCTCGATCCGGCAGGGCGCGTCGAGCTGGGCGACCGGCTCGGCGGTGACGTTCTCGGTGGGCTCGACCGGTGACCAGTGACCGTCGTCGTATCCGGGGCGGGTCCAGCCGGTGGTCTCCAGGCGGGCGTCGTAGTCCTCACCCATCAGGAGGTCGGCGCCCGTGATCGGACCGGTCGCGGCACGCCATCCGGTGTCCGAGAGCACGCGCTGCGTGGAGCCGTCCTCGTACGTCACTTCCAACTGGGCCAACAGTGCCGGCCGTCGGCCGTAACGGTGGGTGCCCGACCAGGCGATGTTGCCCGCGTACCAACCCGCTGCCAGGGTCACCCCGAGCGCGTTGGCGCCCGGCGACAGGAGTTCCGTCACGTCGTACGTCTGGTACTGCACGCGCTTGCCGTAGTCCGTCCAGCCGGGGGCGAGCCGGTCCTCACCGACCGGGCGTCCGTTCAGCTGGGCGTCGTACAGGCCCAGAGCCGTCGCGTACAGACGGGCTCGGGCGATCTTGCCCCGCCTGAGCCGGAAGGAGTTCCGCAGTTGTGCCGCGGGAGCGTAGTCGGGGAGCACCCTGCCCCATGGGCCGCTGCCCCAGGCAGCCACCTCCTTGGCGGCGACCCAGGACGAGCTGTCGAAGCCGCGGGAGGTCCACTCGCCGGCCGGTTCCTTGTCCGTTGCCTTCCAGTCGTCCCCGGTGGACATACGGCGTCGTGAGCCGTCGGCAAGGGTCAGTTCGAGGACGGCGAGCAACCCCGCCGGCCCCTCGGAGGCGTTGGTCGCCGCGACGGCAAGCACCCCCGGCCCGGTGCCGATGACCTTCGTGACGTCGATGACGCCGGGGCGACTCCACGCCCTGGACGCCGAGTCGGCCTCCACGTGGCCGACTTGAGTGCCGTTGACGTACGCGGTGTAGCCGTCGTCGGCGGTGAGGACGAGGCGGGCGCGGGTCACTCCGGCCGGGATGTCGACGAGGCCCCGGAACCAACGCGTGGCCGCCGGTGCGCTCGCGGCCGGGTCGCCCTCGGGGAACCAGATCCAGGACGCTTCGTCGAGCGCGGGGGCGTCGACGAGCGTGCCCGGCGCGGAGATCCAGCTCGCCGACCAGCTGTCCAGGCCGGTCTCCCACCAGGACGGCTCGCTCCACGGGGAGACACCGCCCGACGGGTCCCAGGCGCGGACCTGCCAGTGGTAGCGGGTGCGCGGCTTGAGCGCGGGCCCCGCGTACGGCACCAGGACCGAGTCCGCCGAGGTGACCCGGCCGCTGTCCCACACGTCGGGATCGGCCAGCCGTCTCACGGACGAGGCGACCCGGATCTGGTAGGCGCTCTGTGCTTTCGCACCCACCAGCGGCCAACTGAGCCGCGGACGTGCCACGTCGGTGCCGAGTGGATGTCTGGTGTATTCAACGGTGGGTGCGGTGACGCGCAGTGGTACCGTACCGGCTCGCGCCGTCGGCGCGCCGTCCGCCGCGGCGGCCCGTGGCCCGCTGACGGTCATTACTGTGGTGACGGCGGCGGCCCCAGCCGTTCCCAGAAGTTCTCTCCTGCCGATCACGGTCGTCTCCGTTTTCATGCGAGGATGAATCGTTTTAGACGTTCACGGAACCTAGGGACGCCGAACGGAAGTGTCAAGAGATGTGACATCGGGTCGGTGGGCAGGGAGTTCAACAAGAACGATGTGAAACTCCCTGTGCCGTGAGGGCTATCCGGTGGACTGCTTTGAAACCTTTCATGACCTCGCTGCCTTGAACCCGGGACCCGGTCGTGCGCCCGGCGCGCAGTTCACGCGCGGGGCGCGGCTGTCGGGTGCCCCGTCTACCGGCCCCGGGTCTGGTGACGGTGCGCATCGGGAAGTGGCCGTCCCGGGGCCGACGTGATCCGTCGGCCCCGGGACGGTGCGGGCTCCTACCTGCCCAGGTGTGCGACGACCAGGTTGGGGTCCTTGCCCGTCAACCAGCCGGCGTTCAACACGTGAACGGTCCGGCCGCGCAGGGCGATGGATGTGGGGTTCTGCAGGCCGTCGGTCCCGGTCAGCACGGTGGAGTGGCTGCCGTCGGGCTGGACGAGCGCGACCTCGTTGGATGCGTCGAGGGCGGCCAACAGCTGGTCGCCGTGGCCGGTGAAGGCGAAGTCGTCGATCCCCGGCATGCCGGTGGCCTTCGTCCGGATCGCGCCGGCGCGTCCGTCCCCGAGGACGGGGATGCGCAGGACGGTTCCCTGGTCCATGTTGGTGACCCAGACCGCGCCGTTGTGGACCTTCAGGCCGTTGGCGCCGAGGAAACCGGCGGGGGCCAACTCCGGTGCCGTGGTCCAGGCGTTGGGCACACCACCGGCGGTGGGCACGCTCCAGACGGTGCCGAGCGCGGAGTCGGCTATGTAGAGGGTGTGGGTACGCGGGTCCAGCGCCAGGCCGTTGGGCAGGCCGTTCGCCGGCAGCGCGGCGATCCGCTGCGGTTGTCCGCCGGGGCGCAGGCGCCACACCCCGGTGAGGTCGGGGGTGCCGGTGGCGTACAGGAAGTACAGGGTTCCGTCGTGTGCACGGACCAGGCCGACGGTCAGCGGGAAGCCCAGCGCCGGGGTGTGGACACCGCCGTCGGCGGGCGCGGGCAGTGTGGCCAGGATGCGGACGGCTCCGCGCGGTGAAATCTCGGCCACCTGCCGGCCCTTGGCGAAGGTGACGTACGCGCGGCCACCCGGTGCGAGGGCGACGTTCTCGGGGGTCTGCCCCTTGGCCAGGTCGAAGTGCGAGGCGATCCGCGCGCCGGAAAGCGGCGCGGAGGCGGCCGAGGCCGCGGCGGGACTGAGCGCCGCGGCAACGACCGCGGCCAGGGCGCCGACGGTCGCGGCGGACGTGGAGAGCTTCTTGAACATGGCTTCTTTCTCTGTCTCTGGTCTTGGTCTTGGTCTTGGTCTTGGTCTCTGGTCTTGGGCTTCGGCTTCGGCTTCGGCTTCGGCTTCAGAACGTTTTCGAGCAGGCGGCAGCAGCACGGCGACACGTGAGTGGAAGTGGCCGGTTGTTGCTGCTGATCTGCCGCAGGCGTAACGGCTTTGACGTTGCGTCAGTCAGGTCGTGGGGGCGGCGCGTTCACTGCGAGGGGAAGTGGCGGCCTCGCTGGTGGCATGGGCGAGCAGGTCGAGCGCCGCGCGGGAGGGTGAGCCCGCTTCCGTGGTGGCGACGATCACGCCCGGTCCCGGACCGCTGCTCAGGGTCTGCTGGATGACCGTCACCGGCCCGACCAGCGGATGACGCATCTCGTACGGGGCGACGGTGCACGCCTTGACGCGATGGTCGGCCCACATCGAGGCGAACTCGTCGCTCTTCGCCGACAGTTCGCCGAGCAGTGCGTGCAGCGCCGAGTCCTCCGGATGCTGGGCCGCCACGATGCGGAGGTTCCCGACGACCGCTCGGGCCTTGCTCGGCCAGTCCGCGTACAGGTCACGGACGTGGGAGTCGAGGAACACCAGCCTGGCCATGTTGGGGCGCTGCCCGGGCGAGTCAGGGCTACCGGCGTCGAGGTGCCCGGCGAAGAACGCGTGGCCCGGGCGGTTCCACGCCAGCACGTCGCTGCGCCGGCCGAGCACGATCGCGGGAACGTCGCCCAGCACGTCCAGCAACTGGCGCATCGCCTCCGTCACCCGTTCCGGTGCGGGCCGCCGACCTCGGGTGCGCCGCCTGTCCGCGCGGGCCAGATCGTGCAGGTAGGTCCGTTCGGACTGGTCCAGCCGTAGAGCACCGGCGATCGCGTCCAGGACCTCACGGGATGCGCTCAGCGACTGCCCCTGTTCCAGCCGGGTGTAGTAGGAGGCGCTCACTCCCGCCAGCAGTGCCAGCTCCTCCCGTCGAAGACCAGGCACACGTCGGCGCTCCCCGTAGGTGGGGACCCCGACATCCTCAGGTCGCAGCTGTGAGCGCCGTGTCTTCAGGAAGTTCCCGAGCTGCGTCTTTCCGTCCATGGCTCCGAGTATGGGCCGCGACGAAGCACCCAGCCTGACCCGACTGTGGGTAGGCAGCGGCCGGTCTGGCTTCTTTGCACGAGTGCCGGTGAGGTTGGTTCAGCCGAACCGGCATGCCGCTCACTCCGCAGGAGGCCGCCTTGAACACCACCACCGACAACGTCCCCTTCGAGGTCTTGGACGCGGCCGACTTCGCCTTCACCAGGAGTGCCTGGGTCGACGCCGTTCCCATGCGCGTGTACGAGTTGATCAGCGACGTGGCCGCGATCGGTCACTGGAGTCCCGACGCGAGCGATGTCGCTTTCGACGACGGCGCCGGGCCTCGGGCCGGCGCCTGGTTCAGCGGTCGCAACCGTAGAGGCGGCAAGGAATGGACGACCCGCTCGCAGGTCGTGCGTGCCGACGCTGGAACGGCTTTCGGCTTTGTCGTGGGCGGCGCCGACCACGGCATCGTGCACTGGGAGTGGGCCCTCGCCCCGCAGGGCCGCGGAACCGTCGTACGACAGTCCTGGCAGTTGCTCCGCCTCGACCCGGTGCTGGGCAGCACCCGTACCGACCTGGACGCGCTGCGCCGCACCATGGCCGAGAGCGTCGAGTCCACGCTCACCGCGCTGGCCCGATGGGTGGCGGAAGAGCGCACGAGGTGACGCGACCGAGAAGCTGTGCGCGGTCGTCAAACCCCGTCACGTGCCCTTGAGACTGGTGAAGAAACCAGGGAAATCGGCTGCGTGTTCTGTGATCGGCCGGGCATCAGGAGCCTCGGAGGTTGATAACTATGGTTCCCCTGCTTCTCGTTCTGCTCCTGGCC